>DASWFH010000394.1:0-2320 GCA_036394355.1 Allostellaceae bacterium
CCTGCGCCGAGAGCGTCACGTCACCGCCCTTCCGTCTGGATCAGCGCATAGGGCGCCATCCGCCGCACCCGCCACGCCGGCAGAAAGGCGCCGACGAGACCGAGCACGGCCGAGAACACGATCGCCAGAACCGCGCCGATCTGCAGCACCGCCGCCGGCGGCCAGGAGAACGGGACCCCGAGCAGCGCGAAATAGAAGCCGAGCGAGCGGGCGAAGGTCAGCAGCACGGCGGCGCCGAAGCCGAGGCCGGCGAGGCCGCCCAGGGCGGTGATGACGGCCGCTTCGGCGAGAATGATCGTCATCACTTGATTGGGCTGCGCGCCCATCGCCCGCAACAGCCCGACCTCGCGGTAGCGTTCTTGCACGATCGCCGAGAACAACAGCGAGACCAAAATCAGCAGCGCGATGAGCTGGAAGGCGGTGAACGCGGCCATGCCGATGAGAAGCGTGCTCAGCGCCTGCCGCGAGGAGGTCAACACGCCGTTGCCCTCGACGATTTTGGCGTCGGCAAGCTGGGCAAGGCCGAACTTGACGTCTTCCATCTTGGCGCCGGGCGAAAGCTGCAACAGAAAGGCCGAAACCCGATCGAGCTGCAGGTCTCCCGAGCACACGTTGGCGTCGCCATGGCGCATCCCGTCGATCGCGGGCGCGTCGTCGATCTTCGCCGGCGCCGCCGGCTTTCCGGCGGCGCGTGCGTCCGACGTGCGGCAGAACGAAACGATGTCGGCGAGCGCGGCGAAGCTCAGAAAATAGGACTCGTCGAACGGACCGACGCCGGTTTTGCCGAGCCGGGCGGAAACTCGCATCGGCATCCCGCAGACGCTGAGCGTTTCGCCAAGCCGGGCGGATAGCGCGGCGCCCGCGATCAGGCCTTCGAGAGGCCCCGCCTGGCGCGCCTCGACCCAGCTTTGCACCGAAAAGTCCTGCGCCGGGTCGAACGCGATCAGATTGACGTTGTGCCCTTCGACCAGCGCCGGGACGATGCGCTGCGGCGCCACTTGGGCAACACCGGGAATCGCCGCGATGCGCTGAGCGAGGTCGGCGGGCAGCGTCTCGTCGGTGGGCTGCACGGTGAGCAGGCTCGCGGTGATGTTTACCAGCGTTGCGCGCGGGACGACGAGGAGGTCCGCGCCCATGCGCGAGAAGCTGCGCGCCATGCCGTCGCGCAGCGCCCAGCCGGCGACGAAGCTCGCGAAGCCGATGCCGACGCCGAGCATCACGGCGACGCCGAGGAAGATCGCGCGCAGCCGGCGGCGGCCGACGTTCTGCGCCGCCAAGCGGATCAGCAGCCAACGATCGTGCCGGCGTCGCGACATCGCGTTCTCCGCGTTAACCTACGTCACGTGTCCCGGACGCGTTGCAGCGCGAAGCGCTTGCGTAGCGCTGCACCGCTGATCCGGGACCGCCATGGACCGGAACGGTCCCGGGTCTGCAGCGCACCGTTCCGCTTCGCTTCACGCTGCGCCGCGCCCGGGACACGCCGCTTAAGTTCTATTCTCCCAGGAGAACGTCCCTGGCCTCGTTGATCTTCATGCTCAGGTAATGGGTTCCGCCGACGTGGGGATCGACTCGCTCGCCAAGGCGGCGGTGCGCGTCGGCGATCTCGTGTGCGCTCGCGGTCGACTCGAGCCCGAGGATATCGAGCGCCTCCTCCCGCGACATGCGCAGGCGCCCGTTGCCGCTCCCTTTCGCCGCGCTCGCGAGGCGCCGCTCGGCACCCCTATGCTCGAGCTGCGATCCCGCCTGCTCCAGATAAGCGCTCAACACGGCGATCGCCTGCCGCACCAGCTCCGGATCCGTCGTCCCGCGCGCGCTCGAGAAGCCGCCGGCTGCGCCGCCGAAATCCCTCATGTTGGGGGGAAAGTCACTCTGCGCGGCGTTGAACCGACCGAACAGCACGCGCCAGCGCGGCGCCGCCTGCACGAACACCGGCAGCATGAACGCCGCCAGCATCATCGCCGACGTCCATCGCCCGCTCGCGACGAGCCACGCCAGGACACCCAGCGCGAGCGCCGCAAGCGCCACCAACGCCCATCGTCCCGAATTGATGATCGCTCGGGGATCGGCGTTGAGGATCCAGCCGCCCATTTTGACCGCGGACACGAACAAGGAGAGCGCAAGCGTCGCGTACGCCACCACCGTCAAATCCATGGCACATCATCCTCTCGGGCCATCATGCATCCGCGTCGCGGCTTCGGTTTCGCGCCCGCAGCGGTCCGCGTCGAGGCCCATCTTTTTCCGAAGGATGCCAGCAGAAGTCGGGTTCGTCTATTCCTTGACCGCGCCCGTCATCGCCGAGACGTAGTGCTCGACGAAGAAG
>DASWFH010000395.1:0-4944 GCA_036394355.1 Allostellaceae bacterium
GTGGGCAACCTCGTTTCGATCATGCTGCTGCGGTTATGGCAGAGGACTGGCAACAAGCCGATCGTCCTGATGGGCGGCGGCACCAGCAAGATCGGCGATCCCTCCGGCAAGGACGAATCGCGCCGCCTGCTCAGCGAGGACGAGATCGCCCGCAACATGGCGGGCATCCGCCGTGTCTTCGACCGTTTCCTGACCTTCGATGCCGGGCCGACGAGCGCGGTGACGGTCAACAATGCCGACTGGCTCGACGGCCTCGCCTACATACCGTTCCTGCGCGAATACGGGCGGCATTTCTCGGTCAACCGCATGCTCAGTCAGGACAGCGTGCGCCTGCGGCTAGAGCGCGAGCAGCCCCTCAGCTTCCTCGAGTTCAATTACATGGTGCTGCAGGCCTACGACTTCCTCGAACTGGCGCGGCAGCATGGCTGCGAGGTGCAGATGGGCGGCTCCGACCAGTGGGGCAATATCGTCATGGGCATCGACCTCGCCCGCCGCATCGACAACCGCGCGCTCTTCGGCATCACCTCGCCGCTGATCACGATGTCCTCGGGCGCCAAGATGGGCAAGACGGCGCAAGGTGCGGTGTGGCTGAGCGCCGATCGCCTGTCGCCCTATGACTACTGGCAGTTCTGGCGCAATACCGACGACGCCGATGTCGGGCGGTTCCTGCGCCTGTTCACCGACCTGCCGCTCGACGAGATCGAGCGCCTCGAGGCGCTGCCGGGCAGCGAGATCAACGAGGCGAAGAAGATGCTGGCGACCGAGGCGACGGCGCTCTGCCACGGCCGCGCCGCGGCGGCGGCCGCCGCCGACACTGCTCGCAGCGTCTTTGCCGAGGGCGGCATAGGCGCGGCGCTGCCGACCGTCGAGGTACCGCGCGCCGTCCTCGAGCGCGGCGTCCCTGCCTTCGAGCTGATCGCGCGGAGCGGACTTGCCGCCTCCAACGGCGAGGCGCGACGCCTCATCAAGGGCGGCGGCGCGCGCGTCAACGACCGGGCGATCGCTTCCGAGACGCAGGCGATCGGGCTTGGCGACGTGACGGCGCAAGGGACGATCAAACTCTCCGCCGGCAAGAAGCGCCACGCGCTCGTCCGGCCGAGCTGAAGCCACGGTCCTATTGCAACGGCGCCGGGATCGCTGTCGGCTCCGGCGGAGGCGCCGGCGTGGGTTCCGGTGCATCGAAGAGAAAGAGCTTGCGCAGGATCCCGGGCGCCAGCGCGCTGAGCGGATTGACGGTGATCTTGGGGTCCGATACCGGCCCGGCGATCCTGAAATTGGCGCCGAAGATGCCCTCGCCCTCGCCACCCAGCAGGATCGGGCCGAGCACCGGCAGATTGCCGAGCACGCTGTTGAGACTGTAGGCGGGGACCAGGGTGCCGGAGAGTTCGAGCATGTTGGCCGGCATGTCGAAATTGCCGCTGGCATTGACGCCGATCGCGCCGCCATAGGCACGCGCGTCCCTGAGTTCGAGCTTGCCATCGGCAATGGCGAAATCCGCGGTGAGATGCGTGAACGGGATGCCCTCGCCGGAGAGCAGCCCGCCGATGCCGGAGAACGACGCTACCGAAAGCAGTCGTGCGAAAAGCGGCGCGTTGACGACACGGTAATTGCTGCCATCCACCTTGCCGGCGAAGACGCGCCGGGCACCTTTGTCCTCGGCATGCCCGGCGATCTCGATCTGACCGCCGGTCACATTGTCGGACAGGCCGAGGACGCGCAGCAGGCCGCCGAAGTCGCCGCTCGACAGGCGGAAGTTGCGGGCGCCACCGGCTTCGCCGAAGCGTAGGCTCGCCTTGTCGCCGCCGAACAGCGTCGCGTCCAGCGAGGCGGCCTGCCAATGGATACCGTCGCTATAGACCTGCCCTTTGACCGCGCGCGCTTCGCGCTTCGGCCCGAGGATCAGGCGGTCGACCGCGGCGTCGATGACGAGCGGCGGAGCCGGCTCCTTGCCGGCGGACCGGCCGAGATCGGCCATGAGGCCGGTCGCGTCGAAGCTCATGCCGCGAAGATCCACCTGCCAACCGCCCTCCTGGCGTTGAGTGATGCTGCCGCTGGCATCGGTCTCGCCGAGAATGAGCCGCGGCGCATCGACACGCCGGATGACGCCGCCGTCGCCGAAGGCGAGCGACACGCGTGCATCCGCACCCGCGCCCTTGAGCGTCGCGTCGCGGATGGCCTGCACGCGGCCGTCGGCCAACTCGATGCTGAGCATGGCGGTCGCGGGCTCGCCAGACGCTTTTCGCCAGTTGAGCTTCACCGCGTCGAGTGCCGCGTCCTTGAGGTCAATCGCCACATCGGCGCTGGCGCGGTTCGTCGCCATGAGCGCATAGGCGAGGTCGACGCCGACCGGCCCCTTCATCACATCCGGCAGGAAATCGACGCCAAGCCGGCGGCGCGCTTCATCGTCGAGACGCGCCTTCATCGTGTAGCGGGTCTGTACCGCATCGCCGTGGTGCAGGCTCTCGACCCAGCTCAAGGTCGCCGGCACGTCGGCGAGACGCGCCGTCCCCTCGACCCGAAAGGCGGAGCGATCGAGCTGCAGCTTGAGATCGCCATCCGTCAGATCATGACCGGCCAGCACATGCGGGACGCCGACGTCGCTCAGCGTGCCGCGCGCACCGTAGTCGATTTCAGCGATTGCGAGATCGTGCTTGAGTGGAAAATTGAAGAGGACGCGCCCGTCGGCCTGGCCGGCCACTTGCGCCGGGTCGATCTTAAGCGTACGGGCGTAGTGCAACGGCTCGGAATCCAGCACCTCGAGCACCGCTGAGAGCGCGCCGCGGAGAGCAAGATCGAGGGCGATCTCCTCGTCGTTGGTGTCGAGGTTCGACAGCTTGGCCGTGCCGCCCGTGAGCTGCACCCCGTTGACGGCGCCGGCGGTCGGCACGAGATCGAAATGCGAGCGGTCGAAGGTCGCAGTGCCGTCGACGCCGCGCAGCGACGGCAAGCCCCTGAAGTAGTCGACGGTCAGCCCGCGGTAATCGAGCGTCCCTCCGAGCGAATCGAGCCGCACCGGTCGGGCTGCATCGGCCGCGAAATCGATATGCGCGCCGATCTGTGCCGTCGCCTCCGCGGCGACGCCGTCATGAATGTGCTCGATCACCCAGTCGCGCGCCTTGGGCGCCAATCGTTCCGGCCATAGCCTGGGTAGTTGCGCGAGCGGCACTTGGCTCAGCTTCAGCTCCGCGGCGACGTCGATGGCCGTGGCAAGGCCGCCCGCCAGTAGTCCGTCGCCGAGGCCGTCGACGGTGGCCGTGGCCTGGAATTGTGGGCCACCGAGATCGATGCTCAGCTGCTCGATCCTGACGCGGCCCTGGGCAGGATCGTAACCAATGCGCAGCTGACCCGAGGTCACCGCGACGGCGCCGTCCCGAAACGCCGGATGCACCAGCCGGCCCGCCCCGAGGGAGAGATCGCACCATGCATCGCTGATGCGCAGCGCCGCGGTATCGAGCTCGAGCCGGACCTGCCCGGAGAGCGGCAGGTCCGCAGCGGCCAGTAGCGCCAGCCCGGGCGCGGCGTTGGCGAACGGCGCCGGGCGCAGCTCGCTGAAGCCAACCTGAACCGCGAGGCGGTCCTGTCCACCGAGATAGCGGAAATCACTGCGCAGCTGGGTTTCGCCGCCGTCCGCTCGCTCTACCGTGAGCGCCATATCGCCGAAGATGCCGTCATCGGTGCGGAATATGCTGGCATCGGCCCGCTTGGCGCGCCATGTGACACCGAGCGCGCGGTCGTCGACGATGAGCCCCGCATCGCGCACCGCGACTTGCGTGAGATAGCCCAGCGGCCCGCGTCGGTCCGGCCGCACAGCAAGATCGCGCAGCAGATTTTCCGCCCAATCGCCGGCGCCGGGCGCATCCTCCCCCAATCCGATGCGGAACGTGCCGTCTCTGCCCCGCTCGAGACGCAGCTCAGGCTGCCTCAGGACGATGCGCGTCGGTGCGACAACGCCCATCAGCGCCGCGCGCAGGCTGAGCCCGAGCGATACCTCCGGCAGCGTAAGCTGCGCATCGCCGTCGCGGCGCCTCAGGCGCACGCCGCGGGCGACGATGTCAACGGTCCCGCCCTGCTCCAGACTCACCAGAGTGTGATCGATGCGCGCGACGAGCCCAGGCTGGGCGCTGGCTATGGCGTCGGCGACGTAGGGGCCGAGGAAGTCGAGGGCCAGCGGTCCCATCGACAAGCGCCAGACGAAGGCAGCGACGAGCAGCGCCGCAGCAGCGGTCAGTGCGGCAAACCAACGCAGTAGACGCCGCATGCGGTGCGGCTTCTGCGGCCCACCGGCGCCGGCCTGCCCTTGACCGGGGGGAGAGGGCCGAGCAGTCTCCTGGCGATCCCGCCGCCGCCACCGAAATGTTGCTATCGTCGCCCTCCGCTTATGACCATCTGCCGGCGCCCGCCGATGCCGCGCAGTTGCGCCTCGGCTTGATGCACTGGCAAGAAGCGGCGGAAAGCGCGGACCCCGCGCTCGCCACCGAGATGCACGCGCTCGCCACCGAGCCGGCGGGACACCGGCTTCTTGCCGCGCTCTTCGGCAACAGTCCGTTCCTTACGCAATGCTGCCTCAAAGAGCCCGATTTCCTGATTCGGCTCGTGCAACAGGGGCCGGGCGCCATTTTCACCGAACTCGATCAGTGGCTCAATCAGCATTTCTCCTCGACCGACGACGAGCGTAGCCTGATGCGCAACCTGCGCCTCGCCAAGCGACGGGCGGCGCTCCTGGTGGCCATCGCCGACATCGCCGGCTGGTGGCCGTTGGAGCGTGTCACCGGCGCCTTGAGCGGCATCGCCGAGGCGACGCTCGGCAACGCGGTGCGTCATCTTCTCGCAGCCGCTGCCGCGGCAGGCGAGATCGAGCTCGCCCACCCGGCGCAGCCGGAGCGTGACAGCGGCCTCATCGTGCTCGGGATGGGCAAGCTCGGCGCGCGCGAGCTCAATTATTCA
>DASWFH010000396.1:0-2614 GCA_036394355.1 Allostellaceae bacterium
ACGAACATCTCGGCCGCGTAGGCGTAGTTGATGGCGAGCCCCGCGCGCCAGGCGCCGCCGTGGACGAAGACGCTCACGGGAGCGTTCGACACTTTGGCGGTGAAGACGTCGAGCGCCTCCATCGGCGTCGCGCCGTAGGCGAAGCGCTGGGGCGCGCCGAGGCGTTCGCGGGCGAGTTCGCTGTTGCGGGCGCAGCGCTTGAGGATGTAGTCGCGATTGGGGGCGTAGACGAGCTGGTCATAAGCGTCGTCGAGATCCTGCTGGTCCATATCGAGCCAGACCAGCGGTCCCTTGACCCGTGGCGGTTGCGGCGGCCGTTGCGCCAATGCCGATCCTCCCGCGCCGAGGACAGTGGCGGCGACGAGCGCGCGGCGCGTGAGCCCGTTGCGGCGTGACGGCGGCATGGAGGAAAGCGCCCGTTATGCCGCCGTGCTCAGCCGCATCTGCGCCAGCACCGCGCGGCCGAGCAGCCCGTAAGGATTGGCCAGCGTCTCCAGCATCTCGAAGTGGTTGTAGCCCTCGCCGACGATGAGCTCGACCGGTTTGCCGGCGGCCTTCACGGCCCCGTAGAAGTCGCGAGTCTGGCGCTGGAATTCCGGCGTCTCATAGGTGCCGTGCGCCAGAATGAGCGGGGTGTTGAGCTTGTCGATATGCCGCTGCGCGCTCAGCGCCTCCTCCATCTCGTCGGTGAACTTGACGTATTTCGAGCGCTTGGAGAGCCGCACCGGCTTGAGGTCGTACATGCCGCTGCCGAGCGTCGCGCCCTTGAGGATGTCGAGCGGGAGACCCTCCTTGGGCCAGTCGTGCGTCACCACGCAGCCGCCGATGTGCGAGCCCGAGGAGTGCGAGCTCAGGTAGAGCCGGCCGGGGTCGCCGCCGAAGCTCTTGGCGTTCTTGTAGACCCAGCCAACGGCGCGGCGCACCTGCTCGACCATGGGAAAGAGGCTGCCGCCCGCATCGTCGACATTGGTGAAGTCGAGGATGACGAAATGCGCCCCCGCCCGCACGAATGGTTCGGCCAGGCAAGCATAGTCGGCGGCGCGGTTGGCGCGCCAGGCTCCGCCGTGGACGAAGATATTGACCGGCGCGTTCGCCTGCCTGGTGCGGTAGATGTCGAGCTTCTCGATCTCGGTCGCGCCGTAGGCGACGCGCGCGGGCGCGCCGATGGCGGCGCGCGCCTGCTCGCTGTTGGCGATCCGGCGCTTGGCGACCTGCTCGCGATTGGGTGCGTAGACGATCTGATCATAGGCATCGTCGAGCGCCTGCTGGTCCATCTCGAGCCAAACGAGCGGACCCTTGGCGCGCGGTTGCTGCGCGCGCGCGGCAGCGCTCGCGGCCACCGCCGCGCCGCCGGCGGCGACGGCGAGGACCGTGCGTCGGGTGGTGTTGTCGTCGTATTGCATGGTCATGCTGCCTTCATGATGGGTGTCGTGGGCGGGATCGTCATCGGGTTTATCGCGCCGCCGCGGCAGCGCCGCAAGCCTATTGCGGCACGCGCATGGCTGCCCGCATCGTGGCGCCGGCGCATCGGCGTTATGCTAGCCGAGGGATGAGCTGCAAACCGACGGTTATCGACATGAACCACGCCCGGTCGCGCTGACTGCGGAGCCTGCCATCCAATTCCTCTCGCCCCTCGAGATCGCCTATTGCTGCGTGGTGATGGTCGCCTCCTACGCGCTGCGCGGCTCGACCGGCTTCGGCGCCGCCGCGGCCATGCCGCTGCTCGGGCTCGTCATCCCCCTCAAGGTTCTGATCCCGGCATGGACGTTGATCGGACTGACCGCCGGCGTCACGCTACTTGGCCGTGACCGCCCGTACATCGCCTGGAGCGAAATGGCGCGCCTGCTACCGACGTGCATGATCGGCATCGCGATCGGACTCTACCTTTTCACCGCGCTTGATTCGCGCACGCTGGCGCAGGGGCTCGGAGCTCTGATCCTGTTTTATGGTCTCTATTCGCTTTGGCTCACCAGCCGACCGCAGACGCGCTGGCAAGCCTCGCCGCGGCTGATCGCACCGCTCGCCGGCACGCTCGGCGGCGCCGTCGGCACGACCTTCGGAACCATGGCAAGCGTTTTCTTCGCAATCTATTTCGACGCCATGCGCATGACCAAGGAGGCCTTCCGCGCCAGCATGACCGCCATTCTGGTGGCGCTGGGCGTCGTGCGCGGGTTGGGCTATTGGGCGGTCGGAGAATACAGCCGCGACGTACTCGTCACCGTGGCCATTGCGCTGCCGATGATGCTTGTCGGCATCTACCTCGGCAATCGCATCCATACCGGCATAAGCGAGCTTGCGTTCCGCCGCCTGGTCAGCGGCGCGCTGATGGTGAGCGGCTTGGCGCTCCTGCTCAAGAGCGCCTGACCCCGCGCGCGCCACCCTCGACTGCCCGGCGCAATCACGGGCTGGCGTGATCGATGAATTTCTTGGGCGGCGCCTCGCCCCATTGCGAGGTGAGCGCCTCTTCCGCCGACACCAGATTGGAGCCGTTCGCCAGGTTCAGCCGGTCGCTGTCGGCCCAGTGCTCGTGCACGCGCCCCCACGGATCGGCCCAGTAGTCGTAGACCTGACTGCCCAGCACGTGCCGGCCGATCCCCCACATGTGCTCGTATTT
>DASWFH010000397.1:0-2904 GCA_036394355.1 Allostellaceae bacterium
AGGAAGGCGCTATGGCCCGCCGGCAGCGGCAGGGCGAAGCGCCGGCCGGCCGGCAGCGCCACGTCGAGCAGCACGGGCTCGGTGGCGATGCCATGGATCGGCCCGCGCACGCCGCCGATGGCGCCGGCGATGACCTTGACCTTGATGCCGCCGTCGAGCTCCGCCACCGGGATGTCCTGCGGCGGGATTTCCTGGTAGCGCGGCGCCACCATCTTGTCCTTGGCCGGCAGGTTGACCCAGAGCTGGAAGCCCTGCATCAGCCCGTTCTCCTGCTCGGGCATCTCCGAATGGATGATGCCGCGCCCGGCAGTCATCCATTGCACGCTGCCGGCCTCGAGGCGGCCGCTATGGCCCTTGTTGTCGCTGTGCCGCATGCGGCCGGCGAGCATATAGGTCACGGTCTCGAAGCCGCGATGCGGATGATCGGGAAAGCCGGCGAGGTAATCGGCAGCGTCGTCCGAGCGGAACTCGTCGAGCATGAGGAAGGGATCGACATCCTGGAGCTGCGGCGTGCCGATGAGGCGGTTGAGCTTGACCCCGGCGCCGTCGCTCGCGGGCGTGCCGCGCGCCAGCTTGGCGACCGGGCGGATCGTCGAAAGGGATTGGCCGTCCATGGTGTGTGCTCCTGTTCTGTCAGCCGCGGCCGCGCAGCAAGGCGCCGGTGATCTCGGCGACGTGGCGGCCCTGGAAGCGCGCCAGCTCGAGCTCGTTGGCGCTGGGCTGGCGTTCACCCTTGCCGCCGGCAATCGTGGTGACGCCGTAGGGCGTTCCGCCGGTGATCTCATCCAGGCGCAGCAGGCCCTGTGCACTGTAGGGCAAGCCGACCACCACCAGCCCCAAATGGAACAGATTGGTGATGATGCTGAAAAGCGTCGTCTCCTGCCCGCCATGCTGCGACGCGGTCGAGGAAAAGGCGCTGCCGATCTTGCCGTTGAGCTTGCCTTGCAGCCAGAGCGCGCCGGTCTGGTCGAGAAAATTGGCCATCTGCCCGGGCATCCGCCCGTAACGCGTCGGGGTGCCGACCATGATCGCGTCGTAATCGGCGAGCTCGAGCGGGGTGGCGATGGGCGCCTTCTGGTCGAGCTTGGCGCCGGCCTGGCGCGCGACATCGGGCGGCATCAACTCGGGCACCCGCTTCACCGTGACCGTCGTGCCGGGCACGGAGCGGGCGCCTTCGGCCACGGCCTCGGCCAATGTCTCGACATGACCATAGGTCGAATAATAGAGCACCAGAACCTTTGCCATTCATCTCTCCGCTGTCGAGACGCGGCCCGGTCAGGCCGCCCTGCCTGCCGTAGGATGTGGGCGCTCGCAGGGCATGAACAACTATCGTTGATGCATGATATTGTTGCGTACCGCGCAACAATGGTGGCGGCCAGCTAGCGGGCCGGCTTGCCAGCGGCGGGAGCCCGCCGCGCCGGCAGCGCGTCGAGGATGCGCTGCTTTTCCGCGCGCCCAAGGCTGCCCCAGGCGGCGATCTCGTCGATGGTGCGGAAGCAGCCGCGGCAATAGCCGCTGTCGCTGTCGAGCACGCAGACAGCGGTGCAAGGCGAGCCGGGGTCGGCGCCGCTCACGAGCCCTTCGGCGGCGCGACCAATTCGGCGAGCTTCGTCTTGAGCGCCTTGGCCTTGTAATCCGGGAGGGCGTAGACCCAGGGCGAGAGCTTGGCGTTGAGCTCGGCCGCCGGCTTCTCGCCGTCGCCGGTGCCGCTCGCCTCGAACCGCGCCCAGCTCTTGCCGTCCTGCTCGACCAGCGCGACCTTGATCGTAAGCCCGTCGAAGCTGGCGTATTCGGCGTGCGCGACGCCTTCCTTGGGGAAGGTTACTTCGGCGGCGGGGCGCACATCGGCCAGCTCGACACCGGCAAGGGCGTTGGCCGGCTCACTCGCGGCGGTGTCGCTCTTGAGCTTGGCGGCGGCCGGCGCTTTGAGCGCCAGCGGGTCGTCGGGCTTGTCGCGGGCGATATCGAGCTTGCTGCCGTCGGGCTGGATCAGCACCGCTTCCCTCACCTTTTCCTGGGGCAGGTCGATCACTTTGCGATCGAGCCAGCCCAGCGCATCGCCGGCGAGGTCGAGCGTGCCGCTCGCGAGCCAACTCTGCGCCTCGGCGGGCTTTCGCACATAGACACCGTCGACGCCGCCGCCGAGCAGATCGATGCGGCGCTTGCCGGCGATGATCTCGCCCAGCAGACCGCCTTTCTCGTCGCTGGCCGTCATCAGCGTCGATTTCGCACCCTTCTGGCCGGCATCCTCCACTTCGAGCCGCGGATAGAATTCGCGCTTCCGCGTCTTGGCCTCGACATAGCGCAGCTCGGCCAGTCCCAGCAGCGCCTGGTGCACCTTCGCGGGGTCGGCCGGATAGCCGCTCTTCTCTTCCACCAGCCACTGGTCTCCCTGGCGCCGCAGCGTCGTCTTGCCCTCGCCATGGACCAGCGTGAGGCGCGCGACATCGTCGGCGTGCTTGGCCAGTTCCGGCAGCACCACCGCGCCCGATTGCGGATCGGCGGAGGGCGCGCCGCTGCCCGCCGCGAGCACGACAGCGACGATGAGAGCCGCTGCCGTGGCGAGGACGAGGCCGATCAATCCCTTGGAGCTCATGGCGCGTCCCTCACTGGGCGTGGGCGCGGCGCTTGCGCCGCTGCATGCGCATGATGCCGAGGACGACTGCGGCAAGCCCGACGAGCAGCGGAATAAAGGCAATGTCGAAGAACTCGAGCGTCGCCTTCAGCCGGTCGATGTCCTGGCGCAGATTGAGCTGCACGCCGCGCAGCTCGCGGCGGATGTCCAGCATCTGCGCGCGGAAATTGTCGATGGTCTGCACCTGCTCGGCGGCGAGCGTCACATTCCCGCCCGAGCCGCCGCCCTTGCCGCGCAGCTCCTTGATCTTGGCCTCGGTGTCCTTGAGC
>DASWFH010000398.1:0-2310 GCA_036394355.1 Allostellaceae bacterium
CGCATGAAGGGCGTGTAGTCCGAATCCTTGCCGAGCGTTTCGATCGGTGGCAGCTCCTCGACCGGCTTCGCCGCCGCCAGCGCGGCAGGCGCGGCCGCTTGCGGCTCGGCTTCGGCGATCCCAGGCTGCGCCGTCCCCATGCGGGGACCCGCTCCGCGCGGCTCGGCTCGGGCCTTACGCTTGAGGCGCGACCAGCGCGCCAGGAAATCGCCCGGGTCAGCCAAGCTCGTCCCCTTCCACCGCGACGCGCCGCTTGCCGTCGGGGTTCGGCCGGCGGCGACGTTTCTCGAAGGGCTCGTCCACGTGATGGCGCGCCACGTAGCCCGCCACCCAGAGCGCGATCGCCTCGGGCATGGGCAGACCTTCGACCACGACGTCGCCGCCGTCGAGATAATCCTGCGCCTCATAGGGGCAGACCGTGACATGGAAAACGGCCGGCCGCCCTTCGGGCTCGTCATTCTCGCTGCGCCAGAGCGCATAGACCACCGGCTTCACCTGAGACAAGTTGTACCGGTAACCCTCGGTCTCGCTCGGGAAGAGCTCGATATCGAGCGTCGCGGCATGATAGCGCGCCCAGCCTTCGCCCTCGCCGAGGCAGCGCGGCGCGGCGATGTCGGGCGCGCCGGGCACGACCGCGAGGGCGCGCCAAACGTAGTCCTGCCAGGGGTGAACGATGCGGCGCCGCTCGAGCATGACGCCGACGCGCATGCGCTCGCTGTTCTTCACGCCACCGCTCCGCAGCTCCGGGCCCGTCCGCTCACTCGCCGATCATGGTGCGGGCGAGCCGGAGCAACTCGTTGGCCTCGTGGGCCTTGCCCTCTTTGCATAGATCTTCGGCCTGCTTGATGGCGGCCTCGGCCTGTTGCGTCGTCTTGGGCGCGATGATGCTGGTCTTGAAGGCGGCTTGAGTGTCCTTGAGAGGTTGGTCGCAGCTCTCCGCGGCGAGAACCGGCGCGGCAACGGCGACTGCGACGATTCCGAGGAGAAACGCACGAATCATGGGAGCTCCCTGTCTTCCTTCTATCCCTGTGCTTGGACACGCTAGGGCACTACAATAGTGCCACGATCGCGCGGCGCCGTCCAGGCGCCGCGGCACGAGGAAGGTGGTATGGAGCTGGGCGGCCGCAAATTGCTGGTGTGCAACTGCGAAGGGACGATGTCCCTCGACGGCAAAGCGCTTGGCCGCGCCTGCGGCGGCGACGGCGCGCTGTTCGTCAACACGCAGCTGTGCCGCGCCCAGATCGAGAACCTTCGCACCGCCGCGGCAGAAGGCGGGCCACTCCTCGTCGCCTGCACGCAGGAGCAGCCGCTCTTCGACGAGACGCTGCGCGAGGCGGGACTCGACATCCCCGTCGCCTATGCCAATATCCGCGAGCGCGCCGGCTGGTCGGAGGCGGGCGCCGATGCTCTGCCGAAAATGGCGGCGCTGTTGGCAGAGGCGGCGCTGGATATTCCGCCGGCCCCGAGCGTCACGCTCAAATCCGACGGCGTGTGCCTCGTCTATGGCAAGGACGAGAGTGCGCTGGCGGCGGCGCAGCAGCTCGCCGGCCGCCTCGACGTCACGCTGCTGCTGACCAAGCCGCGCGACGTCGTGCCGCCGCGGCGCATGGACGTGCCTGTCTTCCGCGGCACCATCACGGCGGCGCGGGGCCATCTCGGCGCCTTCGAGCTCACGGTCGACGACTACGCGCCGGCGGTCCCGTCTTCCCGCGGCGCGCTGGCCTTCGAGACGCCGCGGAACGGCGCCGCCTCGCGCTGCGATCTCATCCTCGATTTGAGCGGCGGCGCGCCGCTCTTCCCCTCGCCTACGCGCCGCGACGGCTATATGCGGCCCGACCCGAACAACCCGGCCGCGGTGCAGCGCGCGCTCTTCGACCTCGTCGACCTCGTCGGCGAGTTCGAGAAGCCGCGCTATGTCGATTTCACCGCCGCGCTGTGTGCGCATTCGCGCTCGCGCAAGATCGGCTGCACGCGCTGCCTCGAGGTCTGCCCCGCCTCGGCGATCCGCCCCGATGGCGACGCCGTGGCGATCGACCCCTATCTCTGCGGCGGTTGCGGCGCCTGCCACAGCGTCTGCCCGACGGGCGCCGCGTCCTACGCACTGCCGGCGCCGCGCGCGCTGGGCGAGCGACTGCGCATGCTGCTCGGCACCTATGGCAAGGCCGGGGGAAGGCGGCCGGCGCTCCTCGTGCACGACCCGCGCCGCGGCGCGGACATGATCGAGGCCATCGCGCGCCATGGCCGCGGCCTCCCGGCCCATGTGCTGCCGTTTGCCGTCAACGAAGTGACACAGCTCGGCTTCGATGTCCT
>DASWFH010000399.1:0-3819 GCA_036394355.1 Allostellaceae bacterium
CGGGTGCCGAGCCGCTCCATCTCGTCCATGACCTGGGCCTGGCGCTGCGAGAAGTAGTTGAAGGCGAAGAGCGCGATGAGGGCGATGAAGAGGCCGAGCGCGGTGGCGATGAGCGCCTCGGCGACGCCGCCGGTGACGCCCCCGGGATCGACCAGGCCTTGATTGCCGAACAGCTTGAAGGCGCGGATCATGCCGGTAATAGTGCCGAGCAATCCCAGCAGCGGCGCGGCGGTGACGATGGTCTCGAGCACCCACAGCCAGCGCCCCAGCGCCTTCTCGATGAGGCTCGCCTCGTCGGCCGCGCGCGATTCGACCCACCAGGCCGGCCGCATGCGGTTGTCGAGGACGACGCGGAAGAAGCCGGCAAAGTAGTTGCGGCGGTCGAGCGCCGCGATCTGCCGCTCGAGCTCGTCCCAGCCGAAGCCGTAGGTCTCGGCCAGGTCCACCAAGCTCGATGGCAGGCGCGTGCGCTTCCAGAAGACGAAGCCCTTTTCCAGAACGATGACGACGGCGAGCACGGCCAGCGCCAGCAGCGGATAGACCATGGCGCCGCCGATTTGCAGCGCCGTGAGCAGCTCGTCGAAATTCTGCACAAAGACACCTGCCGGCTATTTGACCGCCCGATAAGCCGTAACGGTGCAACCGCAGATCGGGCACTGCGCGCTCTCGGAAAGCGTCGTGCCGCCGGCGGCGGTTCCGTCCGCCAGCTTTGCCTGCAGCTCGGCCAGGAGAGCGGCGTGCTCGGCGGCGGTGCCGCACCGGTTCTGGAGCTCGAGGCCGAGCGGGCTCGATGGCGCGACCTCTTGCAGGGTGAGCGCGGCGCCGCTGCGGGTGCCCGTCATCAGCGCGGCGAGGCCGGTCCCTGCCGCGAGGGAGGCGCGCAGGAAGACGCGCCGGTCGATTTCTTTTCTTGCCATCATCAGAACTCCTTTCGTATGCCGGCGAAGACGCTGCGCCGCGGCCCGAATTGCGGCGCGCCCACACCGATGCCGGTGCCGTTGCGGATCACGTAGATCTCGTCGAACAGGTTGATCAGGTCGAGCCGCACCTCGAGCGGGCCGCCGGGCGCGCTCTCGAAGCGATGCATGACGCCGAGATTCACCTGCTCGTAGGATGGGACCGAGTGGCCGTTGGGATGATCGCCGCCGGCGCGCAGCCCGCTGCCGGCGATGAGGTCCGCGCTGAAGCGCGTGTTTCCCCAGAGGTACGACGTGCCCGCCGAGGCCGTCATGAACTGGTCGTGGTCGGTGTGGATGGCGTTGGTCGCGATGAAATTCAGAGCATCCTGCGAGAAGTTGAACTGGGACGAGACGATGTCCTTCGCCTTCTGCTGGGCGAGCGCCAGGTTGCCGTAGAACGAGAACGGGCCCCGATCGTAGGTGGTGGTCAGCTCGACGCCTTTGTTGATGCCGAGCCGATAGTTGAAGGGCGTGAGGATGATCGGCGCGCCGAACTGGCCTTCGTCGATCAGATTGTGCGAGTGTTTGTAGTAGAAGTCGATGCCTGCCTTCCAACCGGGCAGGAGTACTTGGGAAGCGCCGACGTCGAAATAGTCGGCACGCTCCGCCTTGACGGTGGAATTGGTCGACGATGGCGACTGGCCGGTCGTGCCGACGAACTTGCTGACGGTCGTGGTCGAGATCAGCTCGAACGGGGGTGGCGTGAAATAGCGCGCGTACCCCGCATGCAAGGTCGTCGTCGGCGTCGCCTGCCACACCGTGTTGAAGCGCGGGCTGACCTGGTTCTCATGAGTGAAGGCGTCGACGACGTCGAAGCGGCCGCCATAGTTGACGGTGACCGTGGGCAGGATGCGCCACTCGTCCTGCAGATAATAGCTGTAGGTCCAGCCGGTCTTGCCGCCATTGTCGGGAATCGCAAACGGTGCGTCCACGGCAGCGCCGGTCGCGTCCACCGGCTCCACCGTCGACAACGTTTTGGAGATGCTGCGTTCGCCGGTAACGATGACGCCCGAGCGCACCGTATGGTTGCTGGTGAGTCGATAGCTGCCCTCGGCCTGGAGGCCGTTGGCGATGCTGCGGCGATAGGCGTCCTCGGAGACGCCGTTGAAGGCGAGATCGGCGAGCGCGGGGTCGGGATGGAAGGTCAGGCTGCTGTAGCGGGTGAAGCCGGAGATCTGATAGGTGTAGTCCTGTTGCGCCTTCAGATAGGAGAGGACCAGGAAGTCGTTGAGCTCGCGCTGGTTCTCGTTGAACGCCGCCGAATCGAAATCGCTTCTGCCGTTGATCGGCGTGACGCTCGGCGTTCGGCCGGGGATGTCGGGGATCTGGAATTGGCCCTGGAAGGTGCCGAGGATGGCGCTCACCTTGCTGGTGGCGTCGATGATGTCCTCGAGATAGGCGAAGCCGTGGCCCTGCTGCGTCTTGTCGTGGATGGCGTTGTAGGAACCTGTCGGGTTCTCCAGGCCGAGATTGCTCTGGAGATAGTCGCCGGCGAGGAAGTAGTTGAACCTCCCGACCGAGCCGCCGTACTCGAAGCTCGGCTGTATCCGGCCGTAGCTGCCGCCATAGATCGAGACGGCGCCGCCCGGATTGAAGGCGCCGCTCTTGGTCTGGATGTCGAAGATGCCGGCGGTCCTGAGCCCATATTCCGCGGGCAAGGCGCCGGTGATGAGATCGACCGAACCGGCGAAGCGCGGGCTCAGCGCCTGCCCGAAGACGCTGACGCCTTCGGGCAGGATCACGCCGTTGATGCGGAATTGCACATTGGCATGCTCGTTGCGCACATGGAGCTGCCCTTGCGACTGCGAATCCTGCGTGACGCCCGGCGCCTGCAGCAGCACCTGGCTCAACGGATTGTTCTCGCCGCCGGGCTGCGCCTCGATCGCCTTGTCGGGGATGGTGTAGGTCGAGGCGCCGATGCGCGGCTGGATGGCGAGGCGCGCCTCGTTGAGCCGCTGCTCGATGAGCTTGAGATCGAGGGCCTGCTGGGCCGCCAGCGTGAGGTCGGCGGTGGCGCCGTTGCTCGCGTCCAGGCTGGCGATCGCGCTGGCGGTGTCGAACCCTTGCTTCTCGCCGATGACGGAATAGACGCCTGGGGCGATGCCCGTGAAGCGGTAGCGGCCGCTGGCGTCGGTGGTGGTCTGCGCGACCACCCGGCCATCGGGCGCTTGCAGTTTGAGCTGCACGCCGGAGAGCGGGCGCTCCAACGCATCCTTGGCGACGCCCTCGATGATCCCGGCCGGCGGCGCCGCCCGTGCGGCATCGCCCATGGCCAGGATCAGGAGGCAGCAAACGACGATCGCGGCGGCGACAAGAACGGGAACGGGTCTGCGCGACGCAAGGGCATTGCGAACGGCGGCGACGAGTCTGTCCATGAAGATGCTCCATCGAATGGATCGACGACCGCGTCGCGCGCCCGAGGGCGGCGACGATACGGCCTAGCGACAGGTCGATCTCAGACGATGGGAGGAGCGCGGGTGTGGAACAGGACATGCGCCGGCGACGCCAGCCGCCATGTCGGCAGGGGAAGGGCCGGCGTGCCCCGAACATCGCCCGGCGCCGCCAGGATTACGGGCGCCGGCGGCGCCGAGGCGCCGACGAGCTGGAGGCTGAAGCACAGCGAGCAATCGTCGTGGGCGGGCAGCGTCGGCTGCCCGCGCGGCTGCGCTGGCGTGCCCTGCACGGCGTCTGCCGCCATGGCTGCCTGGCCGGCGGCCAGGAAGGCGAAATCCTCGCGGTGGAAATGGCCGGCGGTCGCGGCGAGCTGCAGCAGCAGCGAGAAGCACGCCAGCCACGCGCGGAACCTCCGCCCGCCTCCGCCCCTCCGTGCTGCGCTCTCTCGTCCCGCGCGCATTGCCTC
>DASWFH010000400.1:0-4714 GCA_036394355.1 Allostellaceae bacterium
GCGAGCTTGTCGGGGTTCATGGCGAGGCACATCGAGCAGCCCGGCTCGCGCCACTCGAAGCCCGCGGCGAGGAAGATCCGGTCGAGGCCTTCCTCCTCGGCCTGGTGCTTCACCAGGCCCGAGCCCGGCACCACCATGGCGCTGACGCCCGCCGCCACCTGGCGGCCCTTGGCGATCGCGGCGGCGGCGCGCAGATCCTCGATGCGCCCGTTGGTGCAGGAGCCGATGAAGACGCGCTGCACCGGCACGTCCGCGAGCTTCGTCCCCGGCGTGAGCCCCATATAGTCGAGCGAGCGCGTCATCGCGGCGCGGCGGCTCTCGTCGGCCTCGTCGGCCGGGTCCGGCACGCTGCCGGTGATCGGCAGCACGTCCTGCGGGCTGGTGCCCCAGGTGACCTGCGGCGCGATCCTGGCGGCGTCGATCACCACCTCGGTGTCGTATTTTGCGCCGGGATCCGAGGGCAGCGTCTTCCAGAACTTGACCGCCTGCTCCCAGGCCGCGCCCTTGGGCGCGTGCGGCCGGCCCTTGAGGTATTCGAAGGTGGTCTCGTCGGGCGCGATGAGGCCGGCGCGCGCGCCGCCCTCGATCGTCATGTTGCACACGGTCATCCGCCCTTCCATCGAGAGATTGCGGATGGCGCTGCCGGCATATTCGATGACGTGGCCGGTGCCGCCGGCGGTGCCGATGCGGCCGATGATGCCGAGGATGAGGTCCTTGGCGGTGATGCCGAAGGGGAGCTCGCCTTCGACGCGCACCAGCATGTTCTTGGCCGGCTGCTGGATCAGCGTCTGCGTCGCCAGCACATGCTCGACCTCGGACGTGCCGATGCCGAAGGCGAGCGCGCCGAAGGCGCCATGCGTCGCGGTGTGGCTGTCGCCGCAGACGATGGTCATGCCGGGCTGGGTCATGCCCTGCTCCGGCCCGATGATGTGGACGATGCCCTGGCGGATGTCGTTCATGGCGAAATAGGGGATGCCGAACTCCTTGACGTTGCGCTCGAGCGTCTCGACCTGGAGGCGGCTCTCCGGCTCGGCGATGCCCTGCCTGCGGTCGGTGGTCGGCACGTTGTGGTCGGCGACGGCGATGGTGGCCTCGGGCCGCCGCACCGTGCGCTTGCTCAGGCGCAGGCCCTCGAAGGCCTGCGGGCTCGTCACCTCATGGACGAGATGGCGATCGATATAGACGAGGCAGGTCCCGTCCGCCTGGCGGTCCACCAGATGGCTCGCCCAGATCTTGTCGAAGAGCGTGCGCGGCTTGGCCATGAGAGAGATTCCTCACACCCCTTAAGACTGCGGCTCCGCCGGCTGCGCCTCGCCGTCCGAGGGCACCTCGGCGCCGTCGCGGCCGCGCTCGGCGATGCGCGCCTTCTTGCCGGTGAGCCCGCGCAAATAATAGAGCTTGGCGCGGCGCACCTTGCCGGCGCGCACGACCTCGATGGCGGTGATGCGCGGCGAATAGAGCGGGAAGATGCGCTCGACGCCCTCGCCATACGAGATCTTGCGCAAGGTGAAGTTCGAGTTGATCCCGGCGTTCTTGCGGGCGATGCACACCCCCTCGAAGGCCTGGATTCGCTCGCGCTCGCCTTCCACCACCTTGAGGCTGACGCGCACCGTGTCGCCCGGCCTGAAATCCGGCACCGGGCGGTTGGCGAGCAGCCTCTTGACCTCTTCCTGGTCGAGCGTCTGCATAAGGTTCATAGTACCACCTCCGACTCTAAGGCTGCCCCGACCGGCCGTGCCGGGCGAGGTAGCGGTTCCACAAATCCGGGCGCCGCAGCCGCGTCGCCGCTTCCGCCTGCGCCTCGCGCCACTGGCGGATCTGCTCGTGATGCCCCGACAGCAGCATTTCGGGCACCGCGCGCCCCTGCCACAGCTGCGGCCGGGTGTAGTGGGGATATTCGAGCAATCCCCGCGCGAAGCTCTCCTCGTCGAGCGCCGCCGCATCGCCGACCACGCCGGGCAGCAGCCGCACGCAGGCGTCGATCAGCGCGATCGCCGCCGGCTCGCCGCCCGACAGCACGAAATCGCCGAGGCACACCTCTTCCAGGCCGCGCGCCTCGATGACCCGCTCGTCGACCCCCTCGAAGCGCCCGCACAGCAGCCGCAGCCCGGGACCCGCCGCGAGGTCGCGCACCCGCGCCTGATCGAGCGGCCGGCCGCGCGGCGACAGGTAGATCGCCGGGCCCGGCGCGGGCGTGCCGTCGATCGCCGCCGCGACGATGTCGGGCCGCATCACCATGCCGGGGCCGCCGCCGAAAGGGGCGTCGTCGACGGAGCGCTGTTTATCGCGCGCAAAATCGCGGATGTCCACTGTTTCGAGCCGCCACAGCCCGTCGCGCAGCGCCTTCCCCGCCAGCGAATGGCCGAGCGGCCCGGGAAACATCTCCGGGAAGATGGTGAGCACCGTCGCGGTCCAAGGGGCCATGGGCTGTCCGGTCAAGCCGCCGCACGCCCCCTCTCCCCTCGCGGGAGAGGGAGGGGCCCGGCCCTGAGCTTGTCGAAGGGCCGGGAGGGTGAGGGGGCTGCGAGCATGTGGCGCGCATCCCCCTCACCCCGACCCTCTCCCGCGAGGGGAGAGGGGGATGAGACGCGTCGGCCGCCTGTATCCGCACGCTTAACCATCAACTCTCCTCGTCCTTTCCCAGCTCCGCCTCGACCGGCCGGTTGTCGAGCAGCCCCTCCGGCGGATCGACCACCAGCCTTCCGCCCTCGATGTCGACCACCGGCACCACCGCGGTGGTGAAGGGCACGATCACCGTTCGCCCGTCGGGACGCTCGACCTCGAGGCTGTCGCCGGCGCCGTGGGCGTGCACCGCCTTGACCCGGCCCAGCGCCGACCCGTCCTTCAGCATCGCCGCCAGCCCCACCAGATCGGCATGGTAGTACTCCTCCTCGCCCGGCTCGGGCAGCGCGGCGCGCGGCAGATAGAGCCGCACGCCCTTGAGCCGCTCGGCGGCGTCGCGGTCGGCGACGCCGTCGAGGCGCATGATCAGCACGCCCTTGGCCGCTCCCACACGCTCCAGCGCGAAGGAGCGCTCGCCGCGCTCATCCTCGAGCGCGCCATAGGCGGTGATGCCGTCGGCATTGGCGGTGAAGCTCTTGACCCGCACCAGGCCGCGCACGCCATGGGCGCCCGTGATGACGCCCATCAGCACGCGCCTATCCTGGTTCGAGGCCATGCGTCAGCCCGCGCCGGCACGCCGCTCACCCCGTCCCTGCCCTCCCCCTTCAAGGGGGAGGGGGAAAATACAAGGCGCATTCCGTTCCCCTCCCCCCTTGAGGGGGAGGGTTGGGAGGGGGGTGCGCCAATGCATGCCCAACGCCAATCTCACGCCGCCGGCGTGCCGTCGCCCGCCGGCGCCGCCGCGGCGGCCGGCGCAGCGGCGGCAGCCGTTGCCGCCGCCTCGGCGCCCTTGGCGCGCTCTTGCGCCTTGGCCTTGGGCGCCGATTTCTTCGGCGTCTCGCGCCAAGCCGGCTTGGGCGCCAAGCCGGCATCACCGAGGAAGCGCTGCACGCGATCGCTCGGCAGCGCGCCGACTTTGAGCCAATGCTGCACGCGCTCCGGCTTGAGCACGACGCGCAGCGCATCGCTCTTGTCGAGCATGGGGTTGTAGGTGCCGAGCTTCTCGATGAAGCGGCCGTCGCGCGGGCTGCGCGTGTCGGCGACGACGATGCTGTAGAACGGCCGCTTCTTGGTGCCGCCGCGGGTCAAACGGATCTTGAGGGACATAATTCTCCTTTCCAGAGCTGCGCGATCATTTCATTCGGCTTCGTGGCGCACCGCCTCGATGCGATTGCCGTCGGGATCGACGACGAAGGCGGCGTAGTAGCTCGCATGGTAGTGCGGGCGGAGCCCCGGCGCGCCGTTATCGCGGCCGCCGGCGGCGAGCGCCGCGTGGTGGAACGCACTGACCGCGGCGCGGGTGGGCGCGCGGAAGCAGACATGGCCGTTGAGCGCGGCGCCGCCGGGCGCGTGGCCGATCCAGAACGGCAGCGCCTGCTCCTTGAGCGGGTGCGGCTCCGCCCGGCCGTAGCCCGAGGTGTCGACGAGATCGAACAGGCGACGATAGCCCAAGGGCGCCAGCGCGGCATCGTAGAAGGCGCGGCTGCGCGCGAGATCGCCGACGCCGATCGAGACATGGTCGATCATCGCCCGAAGCCTCCGCCGCCGCCCGGCAGCAGCGCCGAGATGCCGTGGCGCATCAGCCCCTTCTTTCCGAGCTTGTTCATCTTCTTCATCATGCTCGCCATGTCCTGGAACTGCTTCAGCAGCCGGTTGATCTCCGGCACCGAGGTGCCCGAGCCGGTGGCGATGCGGCGCCGGCGCGAGGCGTTCAGCAGCTTGGGGTTCCTGCGCTCGGCCTTGGTCATCGACGAGATGATCGCCTCCTGGCGCTTGATCATGCCGTCGTCGATCTTGGCCCCTTCGAGCTGCTTCTTGATCTTGTTGACGCCCGGCAGCATGCCCATGACGCCGCCCATGCCGCCCATCTTGCGCAGCTGCTTCAGCTGCGAAGCGAGGTCGTCGAGGTCGAAGCCGCCTTTCTGCAGCTTGCGGGCAAGCTCCTCCGCCTCCTCGCGGTCGATGGTTTCGGCCGCCTTCTCGACCAGGCTCACCACGTCGCCCATGCCGAGGATGCGGCCGGCGACGCGCTCGGCGTGGAACGGCTCCAGCGCGTCGAGCTTCTCGCCGACGCCCAGGAACTTGATCGGGC
>DASWFH010000401.1:0-11972 GCA_036394355.1 Allostellaceae bacterium
TGGAAGAAGCCGTCGCGGAATACCTGGTTGAAGAAAGCGCCGGCCGCGTTGGCGAGGATGACGTGGATGTCGTGACCCGCGGCGATGAGCGCCGCGCGGTCATCGACGCGGATGCCGCTGACGCGCTCGAGCGTCAGCACCTTCTCGCTGGTGCGCAGCCAATCGACGCGCGGCACGCGGAAGGTCGGGTCATCGGCGAAATTCTCGCGCAGCTCCGAGGCGCCGGCCGCCTCGAAGCGCAGATCCATCTCCTGCCGCACGGTTTCCGCCAGCGTGTCGACGACGGCGACGGGCCTCAGGCGTCGCAGCGCCGGCTGCGTCCGCTCCACCAGGCGGGCGAGCCAGAGGAAGAGATCGAGATCGCGCGCGAAAGCGGCGGCAATCCCCGGCCGCAGAATCTTGACCGCGACCTCCTCGCCCTCATAGGTGACCGCGAGATGCACCTGGGCGATCGACGCCGCGGCCGCCGGGGTGTCCTCGAAGCGGCGGTAGAGGAACTCGACGGGCTGGCCGAGCTCGGTCTCGATGGTCGCCCGCGCCGCGGTGGCCGGGAAGGGCGGCAGGCGGTCCTGCAGGCTCGACAAGTCGGTCGCCACCGCCTCGCCGATGAGGTCCGCGCGCGTCGACAGCCCCTGGCCCAGCTTGATGAAGCTCGGCCCCATGGCCTGGAGCGCCGCGGCGAGCCGCTGACCCGGCCGCAGCCGCGCCAGCGCCGCGTCGCGCCGGCGGACGACACCCAGCGCGCGCACCGCGAAGCGGAGGCCGACGATGCGCTCGAGCGGAAACAGCGCGTCGTAGCGCGCCAGGATGAAGGCGATCTCGATGAGCCGGACCACGTTGCGGCCGGCGCGCAGCACGGCGAGCATCGCCTTAGCCCGTCAAAGCCGCCAGCCGGAATGGAGCGCGGCAATGCCGCCGGTGAGGTTGCGGAAGCGCACCTGCTCGAGACCGGCGTCCTCCATCATCCGGGCAAGCTCGCGCTGCGGCGGGAAGCGGCGGATGCTCTCGACGAGGTATTGATAGGCGTCGCGGTCGCCGGCCACGAGCTGCCCGAGGCGGGGCAGCACGGTGAAGGAATAAAGATCATAGAGCGGGCGCAGCAGCGGCGGCTCGACCCGGCTGAACTCGAGGCAGAAGAACCGGCCGCCCGGCTTCAGCACGCGTCGCGCCTCGGCAAGCGCCGCGGCGATCTGCGTCACATTGCGCAGCCCGAAGGCGATGGTGCAGGCGTCGATGCTGGCGTCGCCGACGGGCAGGCGCTCGGCGTCGCCGCATACCCAGTCGATACCGGCGACGCGCCCCCGGTCGATGGCGCGGTCGCGCCCGCGCCGCAGCATGCTGTGGGTGATGTCGCAGACCACGGCGCGGGCGGCGGGGCCGGCGCGATCGAGGAACCGCCGGGCGATGTCGCCGGTGCCGCCGGCGACATCAAGCAGCAGCTGGCCGGGCCGCGGCGCCAGGCGATCGATGAGCTCCGCCTTCCACAGGCGATGAATGCCGCCGCTCATCAGGTCGTTCATGAGGTCGTAGCGGTCGACGACGCTGTCGAAGACCTGCCGCACCAGATGCGGTTTCTCCTCGGCGTTGACCCGGCGATAGCCGAAATCCGCCTCGCCGCTTGTCTCAGTGCCCGCCATGTGCTGCAACATAGCGCGGCCTGCCCCTGGAGCGCCACCCGACCCATGCCCGAATTGCCGGAAGTCGAGACCGTGAGGCGCGGCCTGGCAATGCGCATGGAAGGGCATCGCATCGCAGCCTTGGTGCTCAACCGCGCCGATCTGCGGACGTCGCTGCCGGTCGGCTTGCGTGCCCGTGTCGAGGGCCGGCGCGTGACGCATCTCGGCCGGCGCGCCAAATACATCCTTGTCCATCTCGATGATCGCGGCGTATTGATCGCCCATCTCGGCATGTCCGGCCGCATCGTGGTGTCGGAGCCGGGCAGCCGAGAGCCGCCCGATCCGCACGATCACATCGTGTTCACCCTCGATGATGGCACCGTGCTGCGCTTCAACGACGCGCGCCGCTTCGGTATGCTCGACTACACTAGCGAGGACGAGCTGCCGCGCCATCCGCTGCTGGCGAATTTAGGGCCAGAGCCGCTCGCTAACGATTTCAATGGGCCCGCTCTGGCGGCGCTACTCGCCGGCAAGGCGACGCCGATCAAGGCGGCGCTGCTCGACCAGCGCGTCGTCGCCGGCCTCGGCAACATATATGTGTCGGAAAGCCTCTATTGGGCCGGGCTGTCGCCGCGGCGAATTGCCCGCACCGTCAGCGGGCCGCGCGCCGAACGGCTCGCGCGCGCCATCCGAGACGTGCTGGAGCGCGCCATCGCCGCCGGCGGATCGAGCCTGCGCGACTATGTGCAAGCCTCCGGCGAGCTTGGGTATTTCCAGCACCACTTCGCAGTTTACGGCAAGGAGGGCGAGAAGTGCCCGCGCTGCGACTGCACAAGCGGCATCAGGCGGATCGTCCAGGGCGGGCGCTCGTCTTTTTATTGTGCCAAGCGCCAGCGCTGAGGCTAGGTTGAGAGCGATGCTGCGACGGCTTGCCTTCATCCTCGCGCTGCTCGCGCCCGCCACCACGGCGTTCGCCGCCGACTTCGTCGCCGGCACCGAGGATGTGCCGCTGATGCCCGGCCTCGCCGCGGTGGCGGGCTCGTCGGTCGTCTTCGACAAGCCGCAGGGCCGCATCGTCGAGGCACAGGCAAGCGGCAAGGTCAGCCGCAGCGCGGTGCAATCCTTCTACGGCGCCACGTTGCCGCAGCTCGGCTGGAAATCGACCGGCGCCAATGCCTGGCAGCGCGAGGGCGAGCTGCTGCGCCTCGACTTCCATGGCCGTGACGGCGACCTCACCGTCGGCTTTAGCCTGTCGCCGCTCTAGCGGCCCACTCAACCCTTACGTCCCTTATGTCCGGAGACAATCGGCGATGAGCTATCAAAACATCCTGGTCGAGACGCGCGGCGCGGTCGGTCTCATCACCTTGAACCGGCCGAATGCGCTCAACGCGCTGTGCGATGCGCTAGTGCGCGAGATGGGCACAGCGCTCGACGGCTTCGAGGCGAACGACACGATCGGCGCGGTGGTGGTCACCGGCAGCAACAAGGCGTTCGCCGCCGGCGCCGACATCAAGGAGATGTCGGGCCGGAGCTACATGGACGTCTATCTCGCCGATTTCATCACCGCGGGCTGGGAGCGCGTCACCACCTGCCGCAAGCCGATCGTCGCCGCCGTCGCGGGCTATGCGCTGGGCGGCGGCTGCGAGCTCGCCATGATGTGCGACACCATTATCGCCGCCGACACCGCCAAGTTCGGCCAGCCCGAGATCACGCTGGGGGTCATCCCCGGCGCCGGCGGCACGCAACGCCTGACGCGCTTCGTCGGCAAGGCCAAGGCGATGGACATGGTGCTCACCGGCCGTATGATGGACGCTGCCGAGGCCGAGCGCAGCGGCCTGGTGAGCCGCGTCGTGGCGCCGGGGAAGCTGCTCGACGAGGCGCTGGCCGTGGCCGGGCGCATCGCCGAGATGTCGCGGCCCGCGGTGATGATCGCCAAGGAGGCGGTCAACCGCGCCTATGAGACGACCCTGGCCGAAGGCGTGCGCTTCGAGCGCCGCGTCTTCCATTCGCTCTTCGCCACGGAGGACCAGAAGGAGGGCATGGCCGCCTTCATCGAGAAACGCAAGCCCAACTTCAAGCACCGGTGAAAGTTTACGCGGGCGCGGCCGCCGGCGCTTGACGGACGCGCCGCCCGCGGCTATAAGCGCCGCTTCCCGAGATCAGGACGGAAAGACGGCAGGTCATCCGATGGCCACTCACGTTTCGGCAGAAAAGCGCATCCGCCAGACCGCGCGGCGCACCGCGGTCAACCGCGCGCGGTTGAGCCGCATCCGGACCTTCGTCAAGAAAGTCGAGACGGCCATCACCGCGCGCGACAAGGAAGCGGCGCGCGCTGCCTTCGCCGCGGCGCAGCCCGAGCTGCAGAGCGGCGCGCTCAAGGGCGTGCTGCACCGGAACACGGTCGCGCGTAAATTGTCGCGGCTCTCGGCGCGCATCAAAGCGCTGTAGAGCGACAGCGTCGCACGAAGGTCGGGCCGCATGCCGCGGAGCTGTGGCCCTTTTTGTTGTCCGGCGGCGCGCGACGCGTGCATCGCGAGGCGCGGCGCGTGTGCCACAGGTCGAAAAGAATCTGGCACGTTCACCTTTCGGTCATATTGCCAGCGGCGGTTGCGCTTATATACATTTGCTTCACGAGGCAGCATCAGCATCACGACGTCGTCACACTTCGTCGCAAGCGGTGCGCCGATCAATGCTGATAAGCGTTTAGCGGTGGGTGAGTAAGTACAAGGTTAGCACCCGACTGTAACCGCTTACCTATCGCACCGGAGTCGACGGAGGAGTAAAGCCTCTTGCGTCGAAAAGAGGGGACTTGCGCGCCTGATCGCGCGTAATGTTGGGGGGACGTGGTGGAAGCACGATCGATTTCGGCCATGCGGGGCCGGTCACAACATTCGCCGCGGCGTCACTCCAAGACGACATTCGGGCAAGCCCGCCACAGCGGACGACATTCATTAACAACAGCCGCAGTCTGCGGCAATCGCGGCAGATGCGCCCTTTGCCTGGGGGAGTGACGGGCATGGCTCAGACGATGACGACCGGCGGCGACGTCCAGGCACAGTGGGCGCGCGTGCGCGGCCGGCTGCGCGACGAGTTCGGCGAAGCCGCGTTCCGCAGCTGGCTCAAATCGATGACGCTTGCCGAAGTGAGCGACGGCCGCGTGCGCATCGGCGTCCCCACCCGCTTCCTGCGCGACTGGGTCGCGGCGCATTACGCCGATCGCATCCGCGCGCTGTGGAACGGCGAGAACGGCGCAATCGCCGCCATCGACATCTTCGTCAGCGGCGGCGGCATGCCGGTAGCCGAAATCGCGGGGCCGGCGATCATCGGCGGGAAAGAGCCGCGCGAGAGCGGCGGACGCGACAGCGGACCGCGCGATGGTGCCGCCGACGCCGGCGACGACAAGGACATCAGCGCGCCGCTCGACCCGCGCTTCACCTTCGAGAATTTCGTCGTCGGCAAGCCCAACGAGCTGGCGCATGCGGCGGCGCGGCGCGTCGCCGAATCCTCGGTCGGCGCCAACCGCTCGGTGCCGTTCAACCCGCTCTTCCTCTATGGCGGTGTCGGGCTCGGCAAGACCCATCTGATGCATGCCATCGCCTGGCACATCCGCACGCATGATCCCTCGCGCAAGATGATCTATCTCTCGGCCGAGAAATTCATGTACCAGTTCATCCGCGCGCTGCGCTTCAAGGACACCATGGCGTTCAAGGAGCAGTTCCGCTCGGTGGACGTGCTGATGATCGACGACGTGCAGTTCATCAGCGGCAAGGACTCGACCCAGGAGGAGTTCTTCCACACCTTCAACGCGCTGGTCGACCAGAACCGCCAGATCGTCATCTCCGCCGACAAATCGCCCTCCGACCTCGAGGGGATGGAGGAGCGCATGCGCTCGCGGCTGGGCTGGGGGCTGGTCGCCGATCTCCACCCCACCACCTACGAGCTGCGCCTCGGCATTCTTCAGGCCAAGGCCGACGCGGCACGCATGCAAATCCCGGGGAAGGTGCTCGAATTCCTCGCGCACAAGATCACCTCCAACGTGCGCGAGCTCGAGGGCGCCTTGAACCGCATCTGCGCCCATGCGCAGCTCGTCGGCCGCGCCATCACGATCGAGAGCGCGCAGGAGGTGCTGCACGATCTGCTGCGCGCCAACGACCGCCGCGTCACCATCGACGAGATCCAGAAGCGCGTCGCCGAGCATTACAACATCCGCCTCGCCGACATGCATTCCGCGCGCCGCGCCCGCGCCGTCGCCCGGCCGCGCCAGGTGGCGATGTATCTGTGCAAGCAATTGACGCCGCGCTCGCTGCCGGAGATCGGCCGCAAGTTCGGCGGGCGCGATCACACCACGGTCATGCATGCCGTGCGCAAGATCGAGGAGCTGCGCACCACCGACCGCACGCTCGCGGAGGACGTCGAGCTGTTGCGCCGCATGCTGGAGACGTGAGGGCGGGCTTGCCGATGGCCATGCCGATCAGCGGCTGTCCCGCGGCGGGCGCGACGCGAGATTGACGGCGAAGCTCGCGCCGGCGGGCTCAAGATAAGGCACGCGCTTGACGCCGAACGCGATCGCCAGCGCCAGGATGAGCGCGGCGCCCAGCAGAACAAGCATGTCGGCGGAGCCGATGACGGAAGCCTCGTGGCCGACCGCGCGGCTGATCGTCGCCACCGCCTCGCGCCGTGCCTGCATCGGGTCGAGGCCGTTGGCGACGAAGTAAGCAATCCGATCTCGGGCGGCGCCGGCAGCAGCCGATGCGAGCCGGATCGGAGCGATTTGTTGCGGCAAGAGGGTCATGGCTGCTTTCGCGCGGGCATGCCGGCGCCCTGGGGGCGCCGCCTTACGCTGCTCGCATTACCAGTCGGTCCCGCTGCCGGGGTGATATATGGCATTGGCCCGCTCGTCCTGAGCGCCGCCGGCGCCGACCAGGTCGCGCTTGCCATTCACCGCGGTCGCGCTCGACGCCAACCGGCCCATGTAGCTCTGCGCCACCGGTGCCAGCTGCGACGAGCGCGACGCGCCGAAGGCGTCGTTCTGGCCGACCTTGAAGGTGTCGATGAGCGCGTTCGACTGTGCGACGCTAAGCGGGGCGCTCGGAATCGATGACGCGGCTTGGCCGATCACTGTCTCATGCTGCGTGCCGTATTCGTCATCCGCATAAGCCGTCGCGGCCACGGGGACGATTAGAGCCAAGGACAACGCGGTGGCCCGGGCGAGGCTCGTGATGCGAAGCGTGTTGGACATTGTGAGTACTCCCTTCCTGCTGGAGGTGGAGTCGCAGCGACCGCGCTCCAATGACGGGAAAATGATCCCGCAGCCGCGAAATGATAATGCGCGGAGTTAAGAATGAACTGTTCACCGCAGCTGAATGATCGGGCGCGGAGCCGCCGCCCGAAACCCTCGGAAGGGCGCGCCTTCACCGCGCGCGGAGTCGGTTCCGCGGCGTTGTCGTGGCCCTGTGCCGGTGCTCGGTTCGCGGCAGAATCCCGCCAGTTTTCGGCCCTTTGCGCAGCGCCACCAATGTGTACGCCGGACTCGCCTTTGTGCTATAGTCCGCTACCGTTCCGCACGAGTCCCGCCGGGCCGCTGCGGCGCGGGTTTTCCCGGGGTTTCGGGGGCGTTCCGAAGGGCTTTTCGGGGATCAAGCACCGCCACAACGAGCGTGAACTCGCCGCCATGAGACTGACCATTGAACGCGCCGCGCTGCTCCGCGCCTTGGGCCACGTGCAGAGCGTCGTCGAACGTCGCAACACCATTCCGATCCTGTCGAACGTGCTGCTGCGCGCCGAGGACGGGCAGCTCTCGCTGTCGGCCACCGACATGGATCTGGAGATCGTCGCCTCGGTCGCCGCGCAGGGCGCGCGCAAGGGCGCCGCAACGGCGCCGGCGCACACGCTCTACGACATCGTGCGCAAGCTGCGCGAGGGCGCGCAGATCGAGATCGAATCCGCGAGCGACAAGGGCTCGCTGACGGTGCGCTCGGGCCGCTCGACCTTCACGCTGGCCTGCCTGCCGCCCGAGGATTATCCGCTGATGGCCGGCGGCGAACTCGCCCACGGCTTCACCCTCTCGGCGACCGACCTGAAGCGGCTCATTGACCGCACGCGCTTCGCCATCTCGACGGAGGAGACACGCTATTACCTGAACGGCATCTTCCTCCACGCCGCCAAGAGCAGCGACCTCAACATGCTGCGCGCGGTGGCGACCGACGGGCACCGCCTGGCGCGGATGGAGATCCCGCTGCCGGAAGGCGCCGCGGGCATGCCCGGCGTCATCGTCCCGCGCAAGACCGTGACCGAGCTGCGCAAGCTCATCGACGAGCTCGACCAGGACGTCGCGGTTGCCCTATCCGACACCAAGATCCGCTTCACCTTCGGCAATGCGGTGCTCACCTCGAAGCTCATCGACGGCACCTTTCCGGACTATGACCGGGTCATACCGGCGAACAACGACAAGATCCTCGAGGTCGTCTGCAAGGATTTCGCCGAGGCGGTCGACCGCGTCTCCACCATCTCGACCGAGAAGAGCCGCGCGGTGAAGCTCACCATCGAGCGCGGCAATCTGATGCTCTCGGCGACCAGCCCCGAGAACGGCACCGCCACCGAGGAAATCGAGGTGCGCTACAGCGCCTCGCCCTTGGAGATCGGCTTCAACTCCCGCTATCTCCTCGACATCACCGAGCAGATCGAGGGCGAGGGCGCGCGCTTCGCCATGGCGGACGCCGCCTCGCCCACCGTGGTGCGCGACACCGCCGACGGCAGCGCGCTCTACGTGCTCATGCCGATGCGCGTCTGAGTGCGCGACGAGGCGGCCATTTCCTCGCGGATGCTGGCGGAAAGGGGCGGGAATCCCCATATAGCAGCCATGGCGTCAGGGGCAGTACAGGAGCGGCCGCGGGATGCCGCCGCCCCTGCCCGCTCCGCCGTCGCGCGTCTCATGCTCACCGATTTTCGCGGCTATGCATCGCTTCGCCTCGCGGTGGACGAGCGGCCCGTGGTGCTGACCGGGGCGAATGGCGCGGGCAAGACCAATCTTCTCGAGGCGATCTCGTTCCTCGCGCCGGGCCGCGGCTTGCGGCGCGCGCGGCTCGCCGACATCGACCGCCGCGTGCCGCCGGCCCGCCCCAACGGCGCGCCACCGGGCGCCTGGGCGATCGCCGCCGGCGTCGCCACGCCGCACGGACCGGTGCAGATCGGCACCGGTCGCGATGCCGCGAGCGACAGCGGCGAGCGGCGCCTCCTGCGCATCGACGGCGCACCGGCGAAGAGCCACGCCGCGCTGACCGAACATCTGAGCCTGGTGTGGCTCACGCCGCAGATGGATCGGCTGTTCCTCGAGGGCAGCGCCGCGCGTCGCCGCTTCCTCGACCGTCTCGTCTATGGCTTTGACCCGACGCATGCGGCGCGCGTCGGCGCCTATGAGCAGGCAATGCGCGAGCGCGCGCGCCTGCTGCGTGACGGGCCGGTCGACCCGGCTTGGCTTGCTGCGCTGGAGGAGCGCATGGCCGAGCACGGCATCGCCGTGGCGGCGGCGCGGCGCGAGGTGACCGCACGTCTCGATGCGGTCGCCGGCGAGACGCGCGGGCCCTTCCCGGGCGCGCGGCTCACGCTCACGGGCACCGTCGAGGATTGGCTCGAGGCGATGCCGGCGCTCGCCGCCGAGGACGAGCTCCGCCGCCGCCTCGACGCGGCGCGCCGGGTCGACGCCGAGAGCGGCATCACCACGGTCGGGCCGCATCGCGCCGATTTCGGCGTGCGCCATGCCGGCACCGGAATGGCCGCGGCGGAATGCTCGACCGGCGAGCAGAAGGCGCTGCTCGTCGCGGTGCTGCTGGCGCAGGCACGGCTCCAGGCTGAGCTGCGCGGCGCGCCGCCGGTGATGCTGCTCGATGAAGTGACTGCACATCTCGACAGCAAGCGCCGTGCCGCGCTGTTCGGCGAGATCATCGCGCTCGGCGGCCAAGCTTGGCTCACCGGCACCGATCCGGCGCTCTTCGCCGAGCTCGAGGGAACAGGACAGTTTTTCAGCGTGGCCGATGCCGTCATCGCGCCGGGCTGACGCACAAGGACAGTGATTTATGAGCGACCCAGTACTTCCTCCCGAGGAGGGCGAATACAACGCGCAATCGATCAAGGTGCTGCGCGGCCTCGACGCCGTGCGCAAGCGCCCGGGCATGTATATCGGCGACACCGATGACGGCTCGGGCCTGCACCACATGGTTTACGAAGTCGTCGACAATTCGATCGACGAGTCGCTGGGCGGTTATTGCGACACGATCGGCGTCACCCTCAATGCCGACGGTTCGGTCACCGTCGCCGATAATGGCCGCGGCATTCCCGTCGACCTCCATGCCGAAGAGGGCGTCTCGGCGGCCGAAGTCATCATGACTCAGCTCCATGCCGGCGGTAAGTTCGACCAGAACTCCTACAAGATCGCCGGCGGCTTGCACGGCGTCGGCGTCTCCGTGGTGAACGCGCTGTCCTCGCGGCTCGACTTGCGCGTCTGGCGCGGCGGCAAGGAGCATTTCATACGCTTCCTCGATGGCGATCCCGAATCGCCGCTCGCCGAGGTGGGCGAGGCGCCGCATCTTCCCGGCGACGGCAAGGGCGCGCGCAAGACCGGGACGGAAATTACCTTCCTGCCGAGCACGCGGACCTTCACCAGGACGGAGTTCGATTTCCAGACCCTGGAGCACCGGCTGCGCGAGCTCGCCTTCCTGAACTCAGGCGTGACGCTGACGCTGACCGATGCGCGCGGCGTCGAGCCCAAGCAGGTCATTATGCATTACGAGGGCGGGCTCGAGGCCTTCGTCAAATATCTCGACCGTTCGAAGCAGGTGCTGCACGGCGCGCCGATCTCCTTCTCGGCGCAGCAGGACGGCATCACCGTCGAAGTGGCGATGGAGTGGACCGACAGCTACCACGAGACGATGCTGTGTTTCACCAACAACATCCCGCAACGCGACGGCGGCACGCATCTCGCCGGCTTCCGCGCCGCGCTGACGCGCAGCGTCAACAACTACGCCAATGCGAGCGGCATCGCCAAGAAGGAGAAGGTGCAGCTCTCCGGCGAGGACATGCGCGAAGGCCTCACCTGCATCCTCTCGGTCAAGGTGCCCGACCCGAAATTCTCGTCACAGACCAAGGACAAGCTCGTCTCCTCCGAAGTGCGTCCGGTGGTCGAGGGCGTGGTCGGCGACAAGCTGCAGCAATGGTTCGAGGAGCGTCCGGCCGACGCCAGGCGCATCGTCGCCAAGGTGGTCGAGGCCGCCGCGGCGCGCGAGGCGGCGCGGCGCGCGCGCGACCTGACGCGGCGCAAGGGCGCGCTCGACATCGCCAATCTGCCGGGCAAGCTCGCCGATTGCGAGGAACGCGACCCCGCCAAGTCCGAGATCTTCATTGTCGAGGGCGACAGCGCCGGCGGCTCGGCCAAGCAAGGGCGCAACCGGCGCTTCCAGGCGATCCTGCCGCTCAAAGGCAAGATCCTCAACGTCGAGCGCGCGCGCTTCGACAAGATGCTGGGCTCGGCCGAGATCGGCACGCTCATCGCCGCGCTCGGCACCGGCATCGGCCCCGAGGAGTTCGACCCGGAGAAGGCGCGCTATCACCGCATCATCATCATGACCGACGCCGATGTCGACGGCAGCCATATCCGCACCCTGCTGCTGACCTTCTTCTTCCGGCAGATGCCGGCGCTGATCGACAAGGGCTATCTCTACATAGCGCAGCCGCCGCTCTATCAGGTGAAGCGCGGCGCGAACAAGGCGGTCTATCTCAAGGACGACAGCGCGCTCGAGGAATACCGCATCACCTCCGGCATCAAGGACGCGGTGTTCGTGCAGCATGACGGCGTGCAGCGCGCCGGCAACGACCTCCAGGATCTCGTCGAGCGCGCGCGGCACACGCGCAACCTGCTGCAGCCGCTCGTGCGCAAGGTAGGCAGCCGCACCATCGTCGAGCAGTCGGCAATCGCCGGCATCCTCAACCCGGCGCTGCTGGACGATCCGGCGCGGGCGCAGCAGGCGGTGCGCTATCTCGCGGCGCGGCTCGACCAGCTCGCGCCCGCGGCGGAGCGCGGCTGGAGCGGCGAGGTCGTCGCCGGCCAGGGTTTCGTGCTGACGCGCACGCGCCATGGCGTCACCGAGCGCCGCGTGCTCGACGCTGCGCTGCTGCGCAGCGCCGAGGCGCGCCGCCTCGACGAGGCCGCGAGCGCGCTGCAGGAGGTCTACCAGAAGCCGGGCAAGCTCGGCGCCAAGGATAAGGAGACGATCGTCACCGGCCCGACCGGACTGGTGGAGGCGGTGATGGAGCTCGGGCCCAAGCAGGGCGACATCGCCCGCTACAAGGGCCTCGGCGAGATGA
>DASWFH010000402.1:0-5274 GCA_036394355.1 Allostellaceae bacterium
ATGGCTCTTGAGGTAGAGCGGTACGGCGCCGAGCAACCGGCCACCCTCGTCCTCGAGGGCGAGATGCTGCGCCTGCCAGCCGGAGTCGCGCGTCGCCGAGCCGCTCGCTTCGAGCGCCTCGAGGAAGGCGTGGCAGAGAAAAGGGTTGTCGTCGCCGGCGCAGGCGTCCCACTCGGCCGCCGGGATATCGGCCAGCCGCGGGATGACCTTGACCGTGACGCTCTCGCGGCCGTCGGCCATTTCCGTGCTAGCACACCTCGAAGACGGCGTCGACCTCGACGGCGACGTTGCCGGGGAGGACGTTGACGCCGACGGCGGTGCGCGCGTGGCGCCCGGCATCGCCGAGCACCTGGACGATGAGGTCGGAGGCGCCGTTCACCACCTGCGGTTGTTGCGTGAAATCGTCGACCGAGTTGACGAAGCCGCCCAGGCGCACGCAACGCAGGATGCGGTCGAGATCGCCGCCGAGCGCGCTCTTCGCCACGGCGAGGATGTTGAGGCCGCACAGCCGCGCCGCCTGCTGGCCCTGCTCGAGGCTGACCTCGCGGCCGAGCTTGCCGATGAAGCGGCGCTCGCCGTTCCACTGGCAGACCTGGCCGGCGACGAACAGGAGGTCGCCGCTCTGCACGAAGGGGACGTAATTCGCCAGCGGGATCCCCGGCTGCGGCAGCTCGATCTTGAGTTCTGTGAGACGCGCCTCGATCCGTCCCGCCATCTTTCCGCCCTTTCAGGTGTTCGTGTCGCGGGGCAGGATAGCGCGGCCGCGGCCCGGCGATCCACCCCGCCGCGAAGCCGCCGCAATCCGTGGCTAACAAAAGCGGCCGCGCAGGAGGCATGATGCGCCGATCGACGATGCTGGCAGTGCTGGTTCTCACCCTCGCCGGGCTGCCCGCGGCCATGGCGCGGGCAGCCCTGCTCGGCGATGCTGCCGTCTCCTACAGCGCCGACAGCACGGTCACCGTCAACGGCCGCAGCTACGCCGGAACGGTGTTCCACATCCCCGGCCGCGACCGCCACGAGCAGGAGATCCAGGGTGTGGCCGAGGTGGTGATCCTCGACGGGACGGCCATGCGCGGCTGGCTGGTGCTGCCGCGGCTCAACAGCTATGTCGAGTTCACCTTCCCGCAGCTCGTGGCGGAGCTGAGCGCCCAGAACCTGCTGCGCTCGCCGGTTGGCCGCGAGACCGTCAACGGCGTGCGCACGACCAAATATCGCATCGACCATACTGCCGCCGACGGCATGCATGCCCAAGGCTTTGCCTGGGTGAGCGCGGATGGGGTGCTGATGCGGCTCGACGGCAGCGTCGCCCGGCTGGGTGCGAGCCAATCGACCGCAATTCACCTCGAGCTGGACAATCTCCGGGTCGGGCGGCAAGACCGCGCGCTCTTCGAGCTGCCGCCCGGCCTCATGAAGCTGCCTGGAGGGTCGCTGGCGCCGCTGCTCGGCGGCCGCTCGGGCTGAGCGCCATAAAAAAAGCCGGCCATCCTTGGATGGCCGGCCAGTCAACTGCGCGTGGCCCCTCGTCACTATGACGAGGGTAAGGCGTGATAGGGCGGCGTTGCACTAGGCATCCCCGCCAAATGAAAATTTTTTCACCAGCGATGAAATTATGTTTGGGCGGCGAGTGCGGCGAGCGCCTGGGTCAGCACGCCGCCCGGCCGCGCCAGCTGGCGCGGCTTTGCCAATAGCCGCCAGCGGCGAGCGGCTGGCGAGCCCCGCGAATTCCGCTCATAATCGCCGGCAAGGAGGCCGAGGAGGAGCGAAATTGCCGATTTCAAGCGCTTGCAGCGTGCCGTTGGTGTGCCGTTTCGCATCGCCAAGCTCGGCCATGTCGTGCTCAACGTCGGCCACCTCGAGCGCTCCGTGAGGTTCTACACGCAAGTGCTGGGCTTCGCGGTCTCCGACGTCTATCCGCTGGAGATGGTGCCGGGCGGCATGGTCTTCATGCGCTGCAATGCCGATCATCACGGCGTGGCCCTGGTCGGCTCGCTGAGGCGCCCTCTGAAAGCTTCGAGCTCAATCATCTGGCCTTCGAGGTTGCGACGCTCGACGAGATCGTACACGCACGCGATCATTGGCGCGGGCATGGCGTGGCGATCGATTTCGAGGGCCGGCGCCGTGCCGGCTGCCAAATCGCCGTCGAGTTCCCCGATCCCGACGGGCGCCGGGCTCGAGATCTACCGGGGCGGCGACCAGGTCGGCAGCGACGGCGCCGTGCGGCTATCCGGCGAATGGAAACGCGCGCACAGCCTCGCCGCCATCGCCGATCCCGCGCGCGCCAAGACACGACTCTGCAAGACCCAACGCTGCTCAACAAGTGAACGGGAGAGACCGGGTGCCCACGCTCGACCCACGACGCATCGCGATCATCGGCTTCGGCGAAGTCGGCGGCATTTTCGCCCGCGACCTCATCGCCTCGGGCCGTCACGACGTCGCCGTCTACGACATCCTGCTGGACGATCCCAACGCCGCGCCACGCTTGCGCGAGAAGGCGAGCGCGCTGCGGGTTGCGGCCTGCATCTCGGCGGCCGAAGCGGCGGCGGGCGCGCCGGTCGTCATCTCCGCGGTGACCGCGGCGTCGGCGCTCAGCGTGGCCCAGGCGGCGGCGCGCTTCCTCGAGCCGGGGCAGCTCTTCCTCGACGTCAATTCCGTCTCGCCCGACACCAAGCGCGCTGCCGCCAAGGCGGTCGAGCGGTCGGGCGCGCATTATGTCGAGGCGGCCGTGATGGCGGCGGTCGCGCCCTACGGCCTCAAGGTGCCGATCCTGCTTGGCGGGAGGCAGGCGAGCGCCCTTAAGGACATGCTGACGCCGGCGGGCATGGTGCTTGAAGTGGCGGCGGTCGAGATCGGCAAGGCGTCCGCCACCAAGATGAGCCGCAGCATCATGATGAAGGGGCTCGAGGCGCTCATCGTCGAGTGCCTTTACACAGCGCGGCATTACGGCGTCGAGGATGCGGTCCTCGCCTCGCTCGCCAAGACCTATCCCGGCCTGGATTGGGAGAAGCTCGGCGGCTATTGGCTCGGCCGCGTCATCGAGCATGGCCGCCGGCGTGCCGCGGAGATGCGCGAATCGGCGGCGACCGTCGCCGAGACGGGCCTCGCGCCGTTGATGGCGCAGGCCATCGCCGGGCGCCAGGACTGGCTCGCCGACCGCGCCGTGCAGCAGCCCGCGCTCAAATCGGCCAACGACGAAGACTGGCGCGCCACGCTCGACGCCATCGCCGGGCGCCGATAACGAAGCAACCGGAGGAAAGCATGCCGCAGGCCAGAACGGATGACGGAATCCGCCTCCATTACGAGGAGACGGGGGCAGGGATTCCGGTGATCTTCGTCCATGAATTCGCCGGCGATGCCCGCAGCTGGGAGCCGCAGCTGCGGCATTTCGGCCAGCGCTACCGCTGCATCGCCTTCAACGCGCGGGGGTATCCGCCCTCGGACGTGCCGGAGAGCCCGGCCGCCTACGCGCAGGCGCGCGCCGCCGACGACATCGCGTCGGTGCTCGACCATCTGCGCATCGACCGCGCGCATGTCGTGGGATTGTCCATGGGCGGATTCGCCACGCTGCATTTCGGCTTCCGCCACGCCGCACGCGCCCGCTCGCTCACCATCGCCGGCTGCGGCTATGGCGCCGAGCCGGCGCAGCGCGAGCGCTTCCGCGCAGAGGCAGCAACGATCGCGGAATTCATCAAATCCCAGGGCATGGCGGCCTTTGCCGAGAAATACGCCTTCGGCCCGACGCGCGTGCAGTTCGAGAACAAGGACCCGCGCGGCTTCGCCGAGTTCCGGCGCATGCTGGCGGAGCATTCGGCGCTGGGCTCGGCCAACACCCAGCTCGGCGTGCAGCGCGAGCGGCCCTCGCTCTACGACCTGGTCGAGCCGATGCAGCGTCTTACTGTGCCGACGCTGGTGCTGCATGGCGACGAGGACTGGCCCTGCCTTTTGCCGGGCGTGCTGATGAAGCAATCGATCCCGTCGGCGGCGCTGGCGGTGATGCCGAATTGCGGCCACGCCATCAATCTCGAAGCGCCCGGCGAATTCAACCGCCTGGTCGGCGACTTCATCGCGCAAGTGGATGCCGGCCGCTGGCCGATGCGCGATCCGCGCGCGGTCGCCGCTTCAATCACGGGCATGCGGTCTTGAGGACGAGGGTTCGTGTTTGCCGACAAGCCGCTGGATTTGCGAAAAAATGGGGTGCGGCTTGCGCCGCACCCCTAATTTCTGCCCTAATACCGCGATCTGGCCGGGAGGCTTAGAGCCAGTATCGCGCCGCGATCAGCTACAGCCGCTAGTGCTGCCGCAAGTATCGCATTTAAGGCAGGTTCCGTTGCGTACGAGGGTGAAGTTGCCGCATTCGCCGCAGCTGTCACCCTCGTAGCCTTTCATACGCGCGGCGCGGATCTGCTCGATCCGTGCATCGGGCTGGGTGAGCGCCGTGCTCCCCCGCAGCCCTGCCGCGAATGACACCGTTTCCGTGACCGGCGCGCCCATGGTAATGGCGGCGTTGCCGTTGGTTGTCGTTGCCTGTGCCCCGCCTTGCAGCACGGTGAGCTTGCTGCGGACGAAACCGGCGACAGCGGCTTTCCGCATAACCGCCGCCACGTCGGCGCGGCCGCCGCCATCCGGCAGGCTCGATTCGGCGACGCCTTTGCCCAGCGTGTCCGGCATGAGATCGGCCGGCTGCACATGGGCGAGGTCGTTGCGGCCAAGATAGGAGACCGCCAGCTCGCGGAAGATGTAGTCGAGGATCGAGGTCGCCATCTTGATCGCGTCGTTGCCCTCGACCATGCCCGACGGCTCGAAGCGAGTGAAGGTGAAGGCCTCGACGAACTCCTCGAGCGGCACGCCATACTGCATCCCGATCGAGATGGCGATGGCGAAATTGTTCATGAGCGAGCGGAAGGCGGAGCCTTCCTTGTGCATGTCGATGAACACCTCGGCAAGCTTGCCGTCCTCGTACTCGCCGGTGCGCAGATAGACCTTGTGGCCGCCGACGATCGCCTTCTGGGTGTAGCCCTTGCGCCGCTGCGGCAGCTTGCGGCGGTCGCTGCGCTGGACGAAGCGCTCGACCACGCGCTCGACGATGCGCTCGGGGACCAGCGGTACGCGTTCGAACGGTGCCTTCTCCAGGAGATCGGCGACCGCGTCCTCGTCCTCGTCGTCGCCGACCAGGGAGGCCGAGAGCGGCTGCGACAGTTTGGAGCCGTCGCGGTAGAGCGCGTTGGCCTTGAGGCCGAGGCGCCAGGACAGCATGTAGGCGTCCTTGCACTCCTCGAC
>DASWFH010000403.1:0-12498 GCA_036394355.1 Allostellaceae bacterium
GTCCTCGATCTCGCCGACGATCTCCTCGATCACGTCCTCGATGGTGACGAGACCGTCGATGCCGCCGAACTCGTCGACGACGAGCGCCATGTGCACGCGCGCGAGCCGCATCTGCAGCAGCAGGTCGAGCACCGGCATCGACGGCGCGGCGAACAGCACCTTGCGCGCGATCTTGGCGAGCGGCACGGGCTTGCCGTCGGCGGCGTAGGGCAGCAGATCCTTGATGTGGATCATGCCGCGCACGTCGTCGAGCGTCTCGCGATAGAGCGGCACGCGCGAGTGGCCATGCTCGACGATCTGCTTCACCGCCTCGTGGAAGGGCGTGTCGACCTCGATGGCGACGATGTCGACGCGCGGCACCATGATGTCGGCGGCGTTGAGCTCGTGCAGCTTGAGGATATTGGTGAGCAGCGTCCGCTCATGCGGATCGATCGGCTGCTCCTGCTTGTGCTCCTCGATCAGCTCCTCGAGCTCCTCGCGCAAGGAGGTCGTCTCGCCGTTGCGCGACCGCGTCAGCTGGCGCAGCCAGTTGCGCAGGCCGTGGAACGGTCCCTCGTGGTCGTCGCCGGGCGGCCGCCGGCCGAGCGAAGCGTCAGCCATGCGACGCCTCCGTCACGCGATAGGGGTCGGGCACGCCGAGTCCCGCCAGCACCGCGACCTCGAGCGCCTCCATGCGCTCCGCCTCGCCGGCCGCCGCGTGATCGAAGCCGAGCAGATGCAGCACGCCGTGCACGACGAGATGGCGCAGATGATGCGCGAGCGGCTTGCCCTGCGCAGCGGCCTCGGCGGCCAGAGTCTCGAAGGCGAGCACGACATCGCCGAGCAGGCGCGGGGCGCCGGGCGGCAGCGTCGGCGGCAGGGCCGCGAAGGACAGCACGTTGGTGGGCTTGTCGTGTCCGCGCCATTGCCGATTCAGCGCCTGGACCAACGCATCGTCGCCCAGCACGATGCTGAGCTCGGCCGGACCGAGCGCGGTTCCCGCGCCGGCCAGCGCCGCGCGCGCGGCCTCGCCGCACAGCCGATCGACGTCGGGAAGCCGTTCGCGCCACCGCGTGCAGGGCTCGGCGATGTCGATCGTCAGCGTGCCGCCGTGGTCAGGGTCGTCGGTCATCGCTTTTCTTCGCTCGCGGCGCGGCTTGCACCCGTCGCTGGCGCTGGTCGTAGGCGCGGACGATGCGCGACACCAACGGGTGGCGCACCACATCGGCGTCGGTGAATTCGATCATGGCGACGCCCTCGACGCCCGCCAGCGTGTCGACGGCGTCGCGCAGGCCGCATTGCGCGCCGGGCGGCAGATCGATCTGCGACAGATCGCCGGTGACGGCCATGCGCGCGTTCTCGCCGAGCCGCGTCAGGAACATCTTCATCTGTACCGGCGTCGTATTCTGCGCCTCGTCGAGGATGACGAAGGCATTGGCCAGCGTGCGGCCGCGCATGAACGCGAGCGGCGCGATCTCGATCTCGCCGCTGTTCAAGCGCTTCATCACCTGCTCGCCCGGCAGCATGTCGTGGAGCGCATCATAAAGCGGCCGCAGGTAAGGGTCGACCTTCTCACGCAGATCGCCCGGCAGGAAGCCCAGGCGCTCGCCGGCTTCGACCGCCGGGCGCGACAGCACGATGCGCTCGACCGCGCCGGTCATCATCATGTCGACGGCGGTCGCGACGGCGAGATAGGTCTTGCCCGTGCCGGCGGGGCCCAGCCCGAACACCAGCTCGTGCTCGCGCAAGGCGCGGATATAGGCGGCCTGGTTGGCGCTGCGCGCGGAGATGCGCCGCTTGCGCGTGCGGATCTCGTCGCTCTCGCCCCACAGCTGCGCGCCGCGATGTCCGGTGCCATCGGTGGCGAGCCGCAGCGCCGCATCGACGGCGCCGGGATCCACCTCGAGTCCGCGCTTCAGGCGGTCGTAGAGCGCGGCGAGCGCCGTGCGCGCCACGTCGGTGCGCGCGCTCGGGCCGGAGATGGCGATGCGGTTGCCGCGCGAGACGAGCGAGACGCCGAGCTGGCGCTCGATGCGGTCGAGGTTCTCGTCGCGCTCGCCGAAGAGCTGCGGCAGCAGCGAATTATCGTCGAACTGCATCTGCACGCGACCGTCCTCGGCGCCGCGATCGATCGTGCTCACGCCGGCACCTCCTCGCCGAGCAGCATCACTTCGCCCGCCAGGCTGTTGGGCTCGGCGCGGACGAGCCGCACCGGCGCCAGCGCGCCGATGAGCCGCTCGGGTGCGGCGGCATGCACCGCCTGGAGGTAAGGGCTGCGGCCGACCAGCTGGCCCTGATGCCGGCCGCGCTTCTCGAACAGCACGGGCATCTCGCGGCCGACCGCAGCGACGTTGAATTGACGCTGCTGCTCGGCCAGCAGCGCCTGGAGGGCGGCGAGGCGTTCGGCCTTGACGGCCTCCGGCACCTGCTGCGGCATCAGCGCGGCGGGCGTACCCGGGCGCGGGCTGTATTTGAACGAGAAGGCTTGCGCATAGCCGATCTCGCGCGCGAGGTCGAGCGTCGCAGCGAAATCCGCGTCGCTCTCGCCGGGGAAGCCGACGATGAAATCCGAGGAGAGGGCGATGTCGGCGCGCGCGCTGCGCAGGCGGTCGATGACGCCGCGGTAGTCGTCGGCCTTGTGGCGGCGGTTCATCGCCGCGAGCACGCGGTCCGAGCCCGACTGCACCGGCAGGTGCAGGAACGGCATGAGCTGCGGCACGTCGCGATGCGCAGCGACGAGCGCATCGTCGACATCGCGCGGGTGCGATGTGGTGTAGCGCAGGCGCAGCAGCCCCGCGATCTCCGCCAGCGCGCGGATCAGTCGGCCCAGGCCCCAGCCGCCCGCGCCGTCGGGCGCGGCGCCGCGATAGGCGTTGACGTTCTGGCCGAGCAGCGTGATCTCGCGCGCGCCCTGCGCGACGAGGCGGCGCGCCTCGGCGATGATCGCCGCGGCCGGCCGCGAGAATTCGGCGCCGCGCGTATAGGGCACGACGCAGAAGGTGCAGAACTTGTCGCAGCCCTCCTGCACCGAGAGGAACGCGCTCACGCCCTGCGGTGCCGCAGTCTCCGGCAGGAAATCGAACTTGGCCTCGGCCGGGAAGTCGGTGTCGAGCACATGGCCGCCTGCGCGCGCCACCTGCGCCACCATCTCCGGCAGGCGATGATAGGTCTGCGGGCCGAGGACGATGTCGACGTAGGGCGCGCGCGCGACGATCTCGGCGCCCTCGGCTTGCGCGACGCAGCCGGCGACGGCGAGGATCATGCGGCTGCCCTGCCTGTTCTTGCGCGCCTGCAGCGGCCGCAGCCGGCCCAGCTCCGAGAACACCTTCTCCGCCGCCTTCTCGCGGATGTGACAGGTGTTGAGGATGACCATGTCGGCATCCTCGGGCGCGGCGGCCGGCGCGTAGCCGAGCGGCGCCAGCACATCCGCCATGCGCGCGGAGTCATAGACGTTCATCTGGCAGCCATAGGTCTTGATGTAGAGCTTCTTCGCCACGCCGCGGCCTCGATTTTCTTCTGTCATTCGGCGGCTTCGCGCGCCGATTTCGCCGCTGGCAAGGGCTCGCCGGCCGGCTCCGGCTCCCGCCCGGCAAGCGCGCTCGCCATGCCGGCGGCGATGATGCGATGGCAATGCTCGGCCAGCGCCTTGCGCGAGCCGAATTCCGCGAGCGTCACCGGCGGATGAAACGTCACCGTCACGTCGACCGTGCCGAGGCCAAGCATCGTCCATAGATGGGGGCCCAGCGCCATATCGCCATACCAGGCGAAGAACGGCCGATAGGCGCGCCCCATCGGGATGCCGTCGAGCCGCAGATAGGCGATTGACAGCGGTTGCACAGTCAAGGTGCCTTGCCTGGCATAGTCGGCGACGCTGAACAGCGCGCTCTTGAACGGCAGGATGCGGTTGCCGTCGCCGGAGGTGCCTTCAGGAAAGAGGATGAGGTCGGCGCCGGCGTCGAGCCGCTCGCGAATGGCGTCGCGCTGCGCCGCGGTGCTGCGAATGCGCCGGTCGACGAAGACGGTGCGCTGCAGCTTGGCGAGCCAGCCGAACAGCGGCCAGCGTGCCACCTCCGCCTTGGCGATGAAGCTGCCCTCGATGACGCCGCCGAGGATCTCGATGTCGACATAGGAGACGTGGTTGGCGACGAACAGCGTCGGTCGCCGTGCCGAGCGCTCGCCCTGCACGGCGACGCGGAAGCCGAGGATCCGGCTGGACCAGCGGTGGTAGAGGCGCGGCAGGCGGCGCGCCCATGCGCTGCCGCTGGCGACGAGCAGCGCCTGCACCGGCATGAGCGGCAGCGTGAGCAACAGATAGAAGGAGAGCCGGACCAGCCGGAGCGGCAGCGCGCCCATGACCTCACGCTGCCGTGGGATCGCGCGCCTGGCGCTCGTAGTGCCGATAATACTTATCGGTGACCAGGTCGGTCTTGACCACGACGCAGACATCGGTGGTGTTGAACTGCTGGTCGATCACCGCGCCGTCGCCGACGAAGCCGCCGAGCCGCAGATAGCCCTTGATGAGCGGCGGCAGGTCGGCGCGCGCGCGCGCCGGATCGAGAGCGGCGGGATCGAGGCGTCGCATGTCGAGATAACGCTGCGGCAGCGCGCGCGGCCGCAGCTCGGGCGGCGCCAGGTGATGGTGATGGAGATAGGAGAGCGGCACGGCGAGGGCGTCGGGGTCGATGCCCGGCAGGCTGGCGCAGCCGAACATCAGCGCGATCTGGTGATGGAACACGTAGGCGGCGATGCCGCGCCACAGCAGCTGCATGGTCGGGCGGTTGCGCGCGGCCGCATCGACGCAGGAGCGCCCGAGCTCGAGGATCTCGCCCGGCGCGGCGACGATCGTGGCGATGTCGTACTCGGCGGCCGAGTAGAAGCTGCCGTGGCGCGCCGCCGCGGCGCGGCGGATGAGGCGGTAGGTTCCCACCACCGCGTCGGCGCCGCTGCCGCGCGCGTGGTCGCACACGAGCAGGTGGTCGCAGATGCCGTCGAAGCTGTCGAAATCGCGGCGCTGCCGCGCCATCTCGGCGCTGGGCCACGCGCCCATCTCCTCGTAGAAGACGCGATAGCGCAGCGCTTGTGCGGCGTCGATGTCCGCCATGGTCTCGGCGAGCCGCATCTGCAGCGCGCCGGAACGCACGTCGACGACGGATTCCCCGCCGACCGGCCCGGGCGCCTGGCGCTGCGGTTCGATCACGGCGCCCCGCGGCGGCTGGCGCTCATTTGCGCTCGGCCTTGTGGGCGGAATCGATCGGCACGGCGAAGAGCTCGAGGCGATGCTCGATGAGCCGGTAGCCCAATCGCTCGGCGACGTCGCGCTGCAACTTCTCGATCTCCTCGTTGCGGAACTCGATGACGCGGCCAGTCTGCAGGTCGATGAGGTGGTCGTGATGGTCGGTCGGCATCTCCTCGTAGCGCGCGCGTCCGTCGCCGAAATCATGGCGCGCCAGGATGTTCGCCTCCTCGAACAGGCGCACCGTGCGGTAGACGGTGGCGATGCTGATCTTGGGATCGACCTCGTTGGCGCGGCGGTGGACGGCCTCGACATCGGGGTGATCGGCCGAGTCCGACAGCACGCGCGCGATGACGCGGCGCTGCTCGGTCATCTTCAGGCCCTTGTCGAGACAAAGCTGTTCGAGCCGCGAGGGCATCCCCACCCGTCACAATTGGCGCCAGCCCGGGCATTATAGCCCAAAGGCGCAGAGGAGCCTACCGGCGACTTGGCGGGCCGGGCGCGGGAGGCGGAGGCGTTAGGCGGCGTTGGTCCGCCGTCCGCGCGTACCGAGGCCGATCTCCTTGGCGAGCTTGCTGCGTTGGCGGGCGTAGTTGGGCGCCACCATGGGATAATCGGGCGGCAGGCCCCAGCGCTCGCGATACTCGTCCGGCGTCATGTCATAGGCGGTCTTTATGTGGCGCTTCAGCATCTTCAGCTTCTTGCCATCCTCGAGACAGATGATGTAGTCGGGATGCACCGAGCGCTTGACGCTCACCGCCGGCTGCGGTCGTTCGGCCGCCGGCGCAGGGGCTTTGCCAATACTGGAAAGCGACTGGTAGACTTGGTTGATTAGCTGCGGGAGGTCGCCGACAGCGACGGTATTGTTTGACACATGCGCCGCCACGATTTCGGTCGTCAGTGCCAGCAGATCGTTCGAGGTCGAATTGTCAGTCATCGTCCGCAGTTCCTCTCACCGGTCACTTGCATAGACATATGTGTTTTTGTGCGGCGAAGCAATGATGATCACCGCAAAAAGACTGATTTTTTGTTCGGCCGCGATAAGTGCCTGCGACGCATGAAATATGCGTCGGCTCGATTCGGCGCGACTTGTCCCTTGCGGCGCGCAACAATCGAGCGGCAGTCAATCGAGAGAACCGGCAAGTTGCCGGGATGCCTCAACCAAGCAGCGTATGGCGAAAGACCAGGGCATCAACTGTGGCACCGGCGCGGCGATAATAACCGGGGCGTTGCCCCGTTTGAGCGAAGCCGGCAGCCTCGTAGAGCCGTCGCGCCGGCAGGTTGTCGGCCGCCGCCTCGAGCCCGATGCTGTGCGCCCCGGCCAGCCGGGCGCGGCGGAACAGGTCGTCGAGCAGCATCCGGGCGATGCCTTGCCGCCGCGCGGCCGGTGCCACGCCGAGGGTGAGGATTTCCGCATGCTCGGCCACGATGAGGTCGAGGATGAGGCCAAGCGGCTGGCTCTCGCCGATCTCCTCGAGGAGATGGCCGCTCGCCCCGCGCATGACCAACAGCTCGGCCAGGGCCGCCGCGTCCCAGTGATCGTCGGGGAAGCATTGCGCATGCAGCCGGGCGAGGCCGCCGATGTCGACGGCGTCGACGGTCCGCAGGCGCCACGTCATCGGCCGGCCGCGGCGTGGCGCGGCGCCGTGGTATCGGGCGCGCGGAGATAAAGCGGCCGCGGCGGCGGCGGGCGCAGACCGGGCCGCCACGCGGCCGCGGCGAGCCGGGCGACATCGGCGGCGTCGGCGATGCCGGGCCCTGGCGCCAAATCCGGCGTGCGCGGTGCCAGCGCCGCCGCCAGGGCCGGCGCCGCATCTCCCGCCAGCTGCAGCGGCCCGGCGGGAACCCATCGGGCGAGGGCCGCGGGCGCGACCAGCGCGCCCTCGCCGAGCGGAACGCCGTCGTGGCCGAACGCCTGCAGGTAAAGCTCGGCGCGGCGGCTGTCGAGCGCAACCACCAGCGTTCGCCCGGCGCGCGCTTCGGGCGCCACCTGGGCGGCCACGGCGGCAAAGCTGGTGATGCCGAGCGCCGGCACGCCGCTGGCCAGCGCCAGGCCGCGCGCGGCGGCAATGCCGATGCGCAGCCCGGTGAAGGCGCCAGGCCCGACCGTGACGGCGATAAGGTCGAGCGCCGCGATTGGCACCGCGGCCTCGCCCAGCACCGCCTCGATCATCGGCAGGAGCCGTTCGGACTGGCCGCGCGCCATCGCCACGAAGCGGTGCGCCGCGAGCCGCCCCTCGCGCAGCACCGCCGCCGAACAGCCATTCCCGGCGGTGTCGAAAGCAAGCACGCTCACCAAGGCGGAGCCTTGACGGAGCCAGCGCCTATCCCCGCTCGCGATTTCCCGCTAGTAAAGGCAAGCATTTGCGTCCCCATTCCGCGCATCGCCCCTCATGTCCCTCGCCGAGATCACCCCGGAAAGCCATCAGGTCGTCATCGAGCTGGCCTATGCGACCGCGCGGAACCTCACCGGCCGGCCGGTCTACCGGAGATCCGCCTGCTACCTTCATACCGAGGCGGCGGCGAAGCTCTCAAGGGCCGTCGCTTTGGCCGGTGGGCTCGGCCTCGGCGTCAAGATCTTTGACGCCTTCCGTCCGTCCGAGGCGCAATGGCTGCTGTGGAACGCCTGCCCCGACCCGAATTTCCTCGCCGATCCGCGCCGCGGCTCGCCGCATTCGCGCGGCGCGGCGGTCGATCTGACCTTGCTCGACGCGGCCGGGCGCGAGTTCGACATGGGCACGCCGTTCGACGCCTTCACGCCATTGTCGCATCATGGCAACACCGAGATTTCGGCCGAGGCGCAGCGCAACCGCTTTGTCCTGCTTGGCCTCATGAGCGCCGCGGGTTGGGATTTCTACGGCAATGAGTGGTGGCACTATCAGCTCTTCAACGCCCGGCAGTACCCGCTGCTCGGCGATGCCGACCTGCCGGAGTCGATGATGTGACGCTCAGACGATCCGGCATGCCTGCTCGAAGCTGGGCCGAGTCACGCCGTCGTCGGGCGCCTGCGGGTCGCCGTAGCCGAGATTGCAGACGAAGCTGCTCCTGACTCGAGCGTCGCCAAAGAACTTGCGATCGACGCGCGCGGGATCGGCGAGCGACAGCGGCGCACAGTCGAGGCCGAGTGCGCGCGCGGCGAGGATGAGGTATCCCGCCTGCACGCTGCCATCGCGCAGCGCGGCCGGCCCGGCGCCGCCGTCGTAGCCGAGGATGGCGTTGATCGGCGCCGCCGCCGCGGCGGCCCGGTCCTCGGCGGCCAGCGCCGCCAGCAGCTCCTGCTTGGCCTCGAGCGAGCGGATGAAGACGATGCGCGCGGGATAGACGCCGGTGCTGGTCGGCAGCAGCTTGGCGAGCTCCCACACCGCCTCGATGATGGCGTCGCTCACAGGCTTGTCGAGCCAAGAGCGGCAGGGGCGCGCCGCGCGGAACAGGCTGTCGAGGCTGCGGTCGTCGAGGATGCGCGTCATGGCGCCCGCTCAGACGGCGCGGACCTCCTGCACCTCGGGCACGTAATGGCGCAGCATGTTCTCGATGCCCGCCTTGAGCGTCGCGGTCGAGCTGGGGCAGCCCGAGCACGAGCCCTGCATGTGCAGGTAGACGACGCCGTCCTCGTAGGCGTGGAAGATGATGTCGCCGCCATCCTGCGCCACCGCCGGCCGCACGCGCGTGTCGAGCAGCTCTTTGATCTGCGAGACGACCTCGTCCTCATCCTCGTCCGCAGGCTCGGCCGCCGCCGCGGCGGCGTCGAGCAGCACCGGACGGCCCGCGGTGAAATGCTCCATGATGACGCCGAGCACTGCCGGCTTGAGCTGGAACCACTCGGCCGATTCGTCCTTGCTCACGGTGACGAAATCGGTGCCAAGGAACACGCCGGTGACGCCGGGCACGGTGAAGAGACGCTCGGCCAAAGGCGAGCGCCCCGCCGCCGCGGCATCGGGGAAATTGGCGGAACCCTGCTCCATCACGGCACGGCCGGGCAGGAACTTGAGGGTCGCGGGGTTGGGCGTCGGCTCGGTCTGGATGAACATGGCGTCCTCTGGCACTCGCGGGTTCGGCGCTTGCTTGCCGCTCTACCTTGGTATAGCGGCGGCCCAAGTCAACCCTTTCGCGAATAGGGTTAAGCGTGCAGAGGCGAGCGCCGCTGTGCCGCGAGCGGCCTCGGGTCGCGCGTGCGAGCGGCATCCGGCAGCTTCGAGACCTGGCGCAGATTGCGATCGCCCTCGGCCGCTTCGGGGACGCCAAATCCGAGGGCGCGCGCCACCGCGTGATGAATGACGAAGACTTCGAGGCAATCTGGCAGAAGCCGCGGGTCGGCGGGAAGCTCGGCCTGGTAGCGCGCGTGGTGAGGTAGCGGGTCGGACCACACGGTCTGCGCCGCATAGGGATCGCCTTGCTGGGTCACGCCGCGCATGTCAGGAGAGCGCGGCGATCTGCTCGTCCGTGAGGCTGCCGGGCACCACGGTGATGGGCACGCGCATGCGGCCCGACATCTTGCCGACGAGCTGCGTCACCAGCGGCCCCGGCCCTTCCGATCCCGCGCCGGCGGCGAGGACCAGGATCGAGATGCCCGGATCCTCGTCGAGCAGCGCCAGCAGCTCGTCGCGGCGATGCCCTTCGCGGATATGCACGATGGGGAGCGTCCCGCACCACCCGCTCACCTCGGCGGCGAGCTTCTGCAGCAGCGCCTCGGCCTCCTCGCGCCGTTCCTCGCGCATCAGGCTCTCGACCGCCATCCATTGCTGCAGGTCGGTCGGCTCTATGACGTAGAGCAAGGCGACGCGGCCGCCGGTGTGGCGGGCGCGCAGCGCCGCGTAGCGCAAGGCAACGCGCATCTCCTCGGTCTCGTCGACGACCACCAGGAAGATGCGCGGTGTGGCGAGATCGTCGCTCATCGCGCGCCTCAGGCGTTGCGGAACGGCAAGCTGGCGAGCCATCCTGCCATTGCCGCGCCGGCCACGGCAATGATGCCGTAGAGCAGCGCCTCGCGGTTGGCGAATTCGTAGACATCGGCGTCGATGCCCGCCTGCGAGGCGTAGAGCGGCGTCGTCTGGCCGCTGATCACCGCCTTGTCGCGCACCAGGAAGATCTCGACGCGGTATTCACCGGTCGGCAGATCGGCGGGAAACGGGATGGTGGCGCGGAACAGGCGGTCGCCGAGGAAGGCGATGCGGCCGACGCCATCGCCGAACACGCCCTGGCGCTGCCGCTCGCGGATGAGCGCGGCGCGGAAATCGTTGATCTCTTCCGGCGAGCGGTTCTTCTCGGCCGCGCCCAAGCGCAGATTGACGAGGCCGATCTGGTGCAGCGCCTGCATCGACGGCGGCGCGATCTCGTCGAGCTGGCGGCTGCTGTAGACGGCGTAGTAGCTGGGCACGCCGGTGAAGGTCATCTGCTGCGTGTTGACCCAGATGCCGGCGACGCGGCTCTTGCGCCGCACCACCGCGTCGTGCTCCGGCCCGCGCACGATGGCGATGACGTCCCCGGTGCCGTCGGTGGCGCCGAATAGCACGACATCGGTGCCGGTGAAGCCGGTGGTGATGGCGATGAAATGGCTGGTGAGGTCGGCGATGAGCGGCTCCGCCGCCACGGCCGGAACGGCGGATGAGGCCGCGAGCGCAATCGCGAGAAACCAGCAACCGCGCCTCATGGGCCGATCGTTTCCAGCGAATAGAGGTCGGGTGGCGCCACGGTGAGGTCGAACAGCAGCTTCGCCGCGACGGCGAGGACGATGAAGGCCAGCATGGCGCGCAGCTGCTCGCCGCGCAGCCGCTGGCCGAAGCGCGTGCCGAGCTGCGCGCCGACGACGCCGCCCACCAGCAGCACCAGCGCCAGCACGACATCGACGGTGCCGTTTCCCACCGCCTGCAGCACGGTGACGGTCGCGGCGACGAAGATGATCTGGAACAGCGAGGTGCCGGGCACCACCGATGTCGGCATGCCCAGAATGTAGATCATGGCGGGGATCATGACGAAGCCACCGCCGACGCCCATGATCGCCGAGAGCACGCCGACGGCGAAGCCCAGCGACAGCGGCAGCAGCGCGCTGATGTAGAGCTTCGAGCGGCGGAAGCGCATCTTGAGCGGCAGCCCGTGCAGCCAGATGTGCTGATGCAGCTTGCGCCTGGGCCCGCCCGGCTTGCGCAAGCGCAGGATGGCGCGCGTGCTCTCCGCCAGCATCAGCGCGCCGAGCGTGCCCAAGAGGAGCGTGTAGGACAGGCTGATCGCGAGGTCGATCTGGCCGATGCGGCGCAGCACGGCGAACAGCCACACGCCCGCGGCCGAGCCGACCAGGCCGCCAGCGAGCAGCACGAACGCCATCTGGAAATCGATGTTGCCGCGCCGCCAATGCGCGAGCGCGCCGGAGACCGACGCGCCGACGAGCTGGTTGGCTGAGGAGGCGACGGCGACCGCGTGCGGCACGCCGATGAAGATGAGGAACGGCGTCAGCAGGAAGCCGCCGCCGACGCCGAACACGCCCGAGAGGAACCCCACTCCGCCGCCAAGAGCCAGCAGGAGGAAAACGTCCAGCGACATCGCGGCAATGGGGAGATACAGGTCCATTAGCGGGACGGGCTTCTTCTTGGCGGCCAGACGGCCGCTGGCGGTGGCCTCACCTTACAACCCGCGCGCCGGCCCGGCAAAGCGCTTTCGCTGCCGCGCCGCCGCCCTCTAGAGTACGCTGAGGCAGGGAGGAAAAAGCCATGACCAGCGCGTTCGATTTCACCGGCAAGGCGGTGTTCGTCGCCGGCGGCTCCAGCGGCATTAATCTCGGCATCGCCGACGCCTTCGCCGCCGCGGGCGCCAGCCTCGCCATCGCCAGCCGCTCGGCCGAGCGCGTCGAGCGCGCCTGTGGCGAACTCAAGCGCCATGGCGGCAAGGTCGTCGGCAAGAGCGCCGATGTGCGCGACTACGCGGCGATCTCGGCCGCGCTGGCCGCCGCCTTCGACGCGCTCGGCGAGATCGACGTGCTCGTCTCCGGCGCTGCCGGCAATTTCCCGGCGCTGGCGCTGGGCATGTCGGCCAACGCCTTCAAGGCGGTGGTCGACATCGACCTGCTCGGCACCTTCAACGTGCTGCGCGCGGCGCATCAGCATCTGCGCAAGCCCGGCGCGTCGATCATCAACATCTCGGCGCCGCAATCCTATAATCCGATGCCGCTCCAGGTGCATGCCTGCGCCGCCAAGGCCGGCGTCGACCAGGTGACGCGCGTGCTGGCGATGGAGTGGGGCTCAGACGGCATCCGCGTCAACTCGATCGCGCCCGGCCCGATCGAGGGCACCGAGGGC
>DASWFH010000404.1:0-4438 GCA_036394355.1 Allostellaceae bacterium
CTTCGCCGAGATGAAGCTGGCGATGCCGTCCTTGAACAACATCACCTGGGAGCGGCTCGAGCGCGAGAGCTCCGTGACTTATCCTTGTGACGCCGAGGACAAGCCCGGCAACGACATCGTCTTCGGCGATGGATTCCCGACACCGTCGGGCCGCGGCAAGCTCGTGCCGGTGCAACTCGTCCCGCCCGCCGAGGAGCCGGATGCGCAATACCCGATGGTGCTCACCACCGGTCGCCAGCTCGAGCATTGGCACACCGGCGCGATGACGCGCCGTGCCAGCGTGCTCGACGATCTCGAGCCCGAGGCGGTGGCGAGCCTGTCGCCGTCCGATCTGCGGCGCATGGGCGTCAAGGCGGGTGACATGATTCGCGTCGCCACACGGCGCGGCGCCATCGAGCTCAAGGCGCGCGCCGACGGCGCCATCCCGCCGGGCATGGTGTTCATCCCGTTCTGCTTCGCCGAGGCTGCCGCCAACATCCTGACCAACCCCCAGCTCGACCCCATCGGCAAGATCCCCGAGTTCAAGTTCTGCGCGGCCAAGGTCGAGGCGGTGGCTTAAGCTGCATTGGTGTAGTGCGTCCTTCGAGACGCGGCGCTGCGCGCCGCTCCTCAGGATGAGGAGCTGAAGAGATTGGCATCGCCCATCGATGCGAGATTCGGTATCGCCTCATCCTGAGGAGCCCGCGAAGCGGGCGTCTCGAAGGACGCACGATGTTCATGCAGCAAGCCCGCCGTAAATCTGGTTGATAGCAGAATTATAAATACGTCTTCTCCAGCAGCGCGCCGATGCGCTCGTTCTGCATCTCGGTGGTGCCGTCGACATAACCGGCGATGCGGGCGCAGGCGATGTGGCGGCCGATCGGATAGTCCTCGCGCAAGCCTTCGGCGCCCATCGCCTGCATGCAGTCGCCGAGCCGCTGCTGCGCCATGCGCACCGCGAATTTCTTGGCATGCGCCGCGGCGAGCATGGCGTCCTCGCCGCGCCCGATAAGCTCGGCGGCGCGGTAGGTCAGGAGCCGCGCCGCCTCGAGGTCGGTCGCGACGTCCGCGAGCGACCAGCGCAGTCCCTGGTGATCCAGGAGCCGCTTACCAAAGGCGCGCCGCCGCGTCGCGTAATCGAGCGCGATGCGCAGGCTTTCCGCCACCATGCCGCAGCACATGGCCGCGACATAGGTGCGCGCGCCGTTGATGCTGGCGAGCGCGCGCTTGAAGGCCTGGCCCGGCGGGTAGAACAGCGCGTGCTCGTCGGCAGTGTAGTCTTTCAGGCGGAAGCCGCCGGCGCCGATGGCGTGGCCGCCCATGAGGGCATAGGGCGGCAGGCGCTCGAACCCCGGCGCCCGCGCATCGACGAGGAACGCGGCGATGCCGTCGCTGCCGGGAGCGGCATCGGTCTTGGCATAGACGATGATCACCTCGGCCAGGGCGGCGTTGGTGAGCCACGCCTTCTCGCCATCGAGCACCCAGCCGCTGCCGGCGCGCCGCGCCGTCGTGGTGATGGCCGGGAAATCGCTGCCGGCCTGCGGCTCGGTCAGCGACGTGGCGCCGATCAGCTCGCCCGCCAGCAGCGGCGCGAGGTAGCGCGCGATCTGCGGCGTCGAGCCCGCACCGGCGATACGCGCCGCGACGTTCTGCGTGTTGATGAGGCTGAAGGCGAAAGCCATGCAGGAGCGCGCCAGCTCCTCGGCGATGAGCGCCTTGGCGGCGAAACCGGCGCCGCGGCCGCCCTGTGCGCGCGGCACCTCGATAGCGGCGAGGCCCAGCCGCGCCGCCTCGCGCAGGCTCTCGCGCGGCATCTGCCGCGCGCACTCCCACCCCGCCGCGCGCGGCGCCACATGGCCGCGGCGGAAGCGCGCGGCGCTGTCGACAAGGGCGCGCTCATCAGCGGTGAGAGACGCGGCGAGCGGCGAGGTGCTGGTCATGACGAACCCTTTTGTCGGCGCGGCCGAGGGCGTGACTGTCGCCCTGGTCGCGAGACCGGTCAAGGCTGGCGACCGGGAACGATCGCGCGACGCACGCCGTTGCAGCGCCCCAACATCAATGATCGCGGCACGGTCGAGCGCATCTATCTGGGACGATGCCTATGCGCGCTTCATCGACAAGATCATCGTCACTGCGGCGAGCGCGGAGTTCGCGCCGTCGCCCGGGCTGGGCGATGCGCCCTTGCGCAGGCTCCGGCAATCGCGTAAAAAAATCGGGCGGGTAAGCCGAGTGAGACTCGCCCGCCCGTTGCAGCGCAGATGGTTACTCGGCGGCGCGCGCCGGCGCGCCGCCCAGCGTATCGCGATGTGCCGCTCGCATCGGCTTCAACACGGCCAGCGCCGCAACCGCCGCGATCGCGTTCATGATGGCGGCGATGACGAAGACCCAGTACCAGCTTCCGGTGGCCTCCGCCAGCGTATTGCCGAACGGCACCAGCAGCGAGGCCGTGCCCTTGGCGGTGTAAAGCAGACCGGCATTGGTTGTCGCGTATCTCGACCCGAAGACGTCGGTGCAGGTCGAGGGGAAGAGGCTGTAGATCTCGCCCCAGGCGAAGAACACGAGCCCGCTCAGGATCACGAACAGCACCGGGTTGCCGCCAAGCTTGCTGAGCGCCCAGATACCGACGGCCTCGAGCCCGAAGGCGATGAACATGGTGTTCTCGCGCCCAATATTGTCGGACACCCAGCCGAAGAAGGGTCGCGTGATGCCGTTGAGGATGCGGTCGATCGATAGGGCGAAGGTGAGGGCGGGCAGCGTGATGCCGATGAGGCTTACCGGCGTCTTGTCGATCCCCCAATCCTTGGCGATGGGCGCGAGCTGCGCGGTCGCCATCAACCCGCCAGCGCCCACCAGCACGAACATCACATACATCACCCAGAAGATCGGCGAGCGGATCATCTCGGTCCAGTAATAGTCCCGGCCGCTCTGCCTTACTTTGGCGGGTTTCGCGGCCGCTACCTGGCCGGGCCGCGGCGCTGCCAGGAACAGCGCCATCAGAACCACCACAATGCCCTGGCCGATGCCGAAGGTGAGGAAAGTCGACTCATATCCGGTCGACGCGATCATTTTCTGAATTGGGATGATGGTGAGCGCGGACCCGGCGCCGAAGCCGGCGGCGGTGAGCCCCGCGGCGAGGCCACGGTGGTCGGGAAACCATTTGAGCGCGTTGCCAACGCAAGTGCCGTAGACGCCGCCGGCGCCGATGCCGCCCAACGCCGCCGCGACGTAAAGCACCGGCAGCGAGCTCGCCACCGAATTGAGCGCCCAGGCGATGCCGACGAGAAGGCCGCCGATCAGCACGACGATCTTCGGGCCGTATTTGTCGACGAACCAGCCTTCGACCGGCACCAGCCAGGTTTCCGTCAGCACGAAAATGCTGAACGCCACCTGGATCGCCGCGCGGCCCCAGTGATATTTGGCATCCATCGGATTGACGAAGAGCGTCCAACCATATTGCAGGTTGGCGATCATCGTCATGCAGATGATGCCGATGATGAGCTGCACCCAGCGATAAGAGCCCACTCCACCGGCTTCGGAAGATCCTGACATCGACATTTCCATCCCCTAGATTGTTGTCTCGGCCGGCGGGCCGCCTTCAAGCCCGTCCGCGCGCCGCGCAGTTTCCCCCGCCCGGCTTTGCGAGCTACATTATCACAGCCCCCGGGCACCGGTACAGGCGCAATCTTGGTTCCGGAAAGCCTTGCAGAAATGTCCAAAGCGTCGTTGTCGCCTGCGCTGCCGAGGGCGCCAGCAAAGTTGCTGTAACGATGAGATCGAAGGGCTCGTATCAGTGTGTGCGACCCCATGTCTTGCTGAGATATAGGCTAGATGACTGCAAGATATCGTGCATACCACGACATTGTCTTGGAAATACAGTCGCAGCGAAGATTGTCGTCTGCGCGAAGCCGGAGGCCTGGCTATGTTTGAACGAGCGTGGAAGATCACTAGGCTGGGTGCCGCGACGAGGGCGTGCCGTGCGACGCTGGCCCTGAGCGCGATGTTGCTGGCGGCGCCGGCGTGGGCGCAGACTCCGGGGGTCGTGCCGCCGGTCGACGACAGCGCCACGGTGCTTCATCTCGTCGAGCGCAGCGAGCGGATGGTCAAGCGTGACCGGCTCATAGCGGAGCTGCGCGTCGAGGCGAGCGATGCCGATCCCGCGCGGCTCCAGGCGGAGATCAACCGTCGCATGGCGGCGGCGCTGGAGCGCGCCAAAGCGGCTGCCGCGGTCACCGTGACCACGGGTGGCTACCATGTCTACCAGCAGCCGCCCAGCCCGCCGGTGCCGGACCGCCCGAGCGCCAACTCGCCGCCGCGCTGGCAAGGCATGCAGAGCTTGCTGCTGCAATCGCGCGATGCCGGCACGCTGCTGGCGCTGGCCGGCACGCTGCAGCAGCAGGGCTTGGTGTTGTCCTCGCTGGCATACGAGCTGACACCGGAGGCGGCGCGCGCCGTCGAGGAC
>DASWFH010000405.1:0-5234 GCA_036394355.1 Allostellaceae bacterium
CAATCCTGGCACGGCCCCTATCTCAAGGCGACGGTCGTCCCGAACGATCCGTGGGGACGTCCCTACCAGTACCGCTTTCCCGGGCAGAACGGCGACTACGACCTCTACACGCTCGGCGCCGACAACATGGCCAGCCAATGACCGCGCGTCATGGGTGAGAAGGGCTTCACGCTGATCGAGCTGGTGGTGGTGCTGGCGATCGTCGCGCTGCTGCTGGCGATCGTGCTGCCGTTCGGCCTGCACCGCCGCGGTCACGACGAGCTGGCCAGCGGCGCGCGCGAGATCGCCGGGGCGCTGCGCTTGGCGCGCAGCCGGGCGATCCTGGTGAACCGGCCGGCCAGCTTCGTCGTCGATGTCGAGAACGGCTTCTATCGGCCGCCGGGCGCCACCGCGGCGCGGGCCGTGCCGACGGGCAGCCGCATCGCGCTTTACACGGCGCAGGAAGAGCAGCTCAGCGGCACCACCGGCGCGATCCGCTTCTTTCCCGATGGCAGCTCGACCGGCGGCGGCGTCGCCTTGTCGCTGGGCGACGAGCGCTACGACATTCTGGTGGATTGGCTGACCGGCGGAGTCTCCGTCCATGCACGCGCCGCAGCAGCCGGCCGATAATCGATCCTCGGCCGGCTTCACGCTGATCGAGATCCTCGTCGCCTTCACGGTGGCGACGCTGCTGCTCGGCGCGCTCTACCAGGTCTTCTCGACGGGGCTGCGCTCGAGCGCCAGCGCCGAGCATTACGCCGACGCCGTCCTGCTCGCCGAATCCGGCCTCGACGCGCTGGTCGGCACGGCGGTCGCCGTCGGCGAGACGACCGACCGCTTCGGCATATACGAGCGCCGAACGAACATCCGCGCGCGCCCCGATTTGGGGCCGTCGGCCGACCAAGTGGCGGTCGCGCCCTACGAGATCGAGGTGCGCGTCGCCTGGCGCGAAGGCGTCCGCGAACGCGCCGTGCTGCTCTCGACGGTGCGGCCGGGGCCGCGCGAGAGGCCGCGATGAGCGCGCGGCAACGCGGCTTCACCCTGATCGAGCTGCTCATCGCCGTGAGCCTGCTGGCGCTGCTGATGGCGATGCTGTTCGCCGGGCTCAACGCCGGAACGCGGCATATCGGGCGCCAGAGCGAACGGCTCGATCGCGTCTCGCGCACCGTGCTGGCACAGAGCTTCCTGCGCGCGCAGCTCGCCGACGCTCGCGCGTTGACGCCCTCGAACGTGCCGAGCGACGCCATCACCTTCGACGGCCGCGCCGACGGCGTCGATTTCGTCAGCGCGGCGCCGCAAGCGGTCGCGGTCGGCGGGCTGCAAGTGCTTTCCCTCGGCATCGTCGAAGCGCGCGGCGCCGGCGGCGAGCAGCTGCTGGCGGGCTGGCGTCCGTTCACGGGCTCCGGCTCCGGCTCCGGCTCCGGCGCCGGCGCATCGCCTTCCGCGGCCGTCGCGTCCGAGCACCGGACGGCGCTGCTCGACCATATCCAGGAGGCGGCATTCGCGTATTTCGGCGTCGTCGATCCCGGGGAGGCGCCCGGCTGGCACGCGACGTGGCGGAACATGAGCTATCTGCCATCGCTCATCCGTCTGTCGGTGACCTTCGCGGACGGGCAGCGGATGCCCGAATTCGTCGTCGCCCTGCGAGCGTCGCCGGGAGCGACCGGAGCGCTCGTCAATCCCGAGCCCCGATAGTGCCTCGATACAATCCTTCCGGCTTCGTGTGACGCTGTCGCGCAGAACCGCGACCCGGCAGGATCGCCGTGGGCGAAAGACGCTCTCGACCTCGATCGGCGCCAGCGCATCGGGCGGCAATCTGCTCATCGCCGCGCAAGACATGTTCTTCGCTCCCCCGCGAAGGGAGCTAGAAGACCAATAATAATCAATGTGGTAAAAGACAATGTTGGAAAATGTCCCTTTGCCCGTGGGAAGGCCCTCCTGGTCAATCCCAGGAAAATTACTTAAATCGCAGATTGACAACCGTCCAAGTTAAATTTGTTTTAACTTGGACACTTCGAGGACACAGCGCTCCTTTGCCCGCGCGGGCTTCCGGTCCTTCCGTATTAGTTGCCCGCCGCTCTCCGGCCTTCACGGGCACCCGAAATCTGCCGCCCCGGGCCTGATGCCGCACCGCTTCTTGCGACTCCTGGCGGTTTCAGAACAGTGCTATGATCGCTACCGCAAATACGCGGCGAATACCTATGGAATGTTTCGCATCCCTCCTGATGCCCTCGCGGCAAGGCCGGTCATGACCGCACGGCTCGCGGCCATAGCGGCCCTCCTGCAGCGCCTGTTCGGGTGGTGGATCGGCGAGCTCGCCGCGCTTGTGCCCGAGCGCCTGCGCCGCAGGCTGGCGACGGCGACGGATACGCTGGTGGTTCTGCTCGGTGACGGCGAAGCCACCCTGCGCCTGGAGACCCGCCAGGAGGTGAAGACCCTCGGGCGGATCGACCTGCGCGGCGAGGGCGAGGCGCATCACCGCGTCACCGCATTGCTGCGCCAGCACGGCCTCGCGCGCGAGCTCGCCGGCGGCAGGGCGCCCACCTGCCTGCGCCTCGGCGCGGACCGGGCGCTGCGCACAATCGTCGACCTGCCGCTGGCGGCAGAAGCGAACCTCGAGGAGGTGGTCTCCTTCGAGCTCGACCGCCACACACCGTTCCGCGCCGACCAGGCCGCCTTCTCCCACCGCGTCCTCGAGCGCGACCCGGCAGCGCAGCGTCTGCGCGTCGAGCTTATCGTCGTGCCCCGCCCGGTCATCGACCAGGCCGTCGCCATCGCCGCGCGTCTCCAGCTCGACGCGGACCGCGTCGATGTCGGCGACGCCGGCGGCAATCTCGCCGGCTCGGGCAACCTCCTGCCCTCGCGCTCGCCGGTCGCGCGCCAGCGCGGCCACGAGCGAACCCTCGTCTATGCGCTCGCCGCCGCCGCCGCCGCGCTCGGGCTCATGGCCATCTATCTTCCCGTCCACACCATGCAGCGCACCGCCGACAGCCTGCAGGAGCAGTTCGAGGCGGCGAAGAAATCCGCCATCGCCGCAGCGGCCCTGCAAAAGGAGATCGACGCGCTGCGCAAGGACGAGCTCTTCCTGGTCGATCGCAAGCGCGACCGCCCCACCGTGTCGAAGCTCCTGCTCGAGGCGACGCGCATCCTGCCGGACGACACCTGGCTCTCGGAATGGCAGCTCGCCGGCACCGAGATGCAGCTCACGGGATACGCCGGGTCCGCCTCGGCGCTGGTCAATCTGCTCGAGCAGTCGAAGATCTTCCGCAATACCACCTTCCAATCGCCGGTCGTGCAGGACAGCAAGAGCGGCCGCGAGCGCTTCCACGTCGCGACGCAAGTCGCCGGCGAGGACACGCCATGACCCCCTCGTTGACGCCGCGAGCCAGCCGCGCCCTGGCGCTGGGCATCCTGGCTGCGCTGCTGCTGCTGGCCTTCTTCGGTTTCGTCTCGCCGCTGCTCGATACCTACCGGCAGGCGAGCAGCTCGGCCGAGCAATATCGCGCGGCGCTCGAGCACACGCGTCACGCCGGCAGCGACCTCGCCGGGCTGCGCGCCGAGCTCGCGCGCCTCAAGGAGCACCAGGCTTCCGCCGTCGGCTTCATGCAGAGCTCGAACAGCTCGCTGGCTGCGGCGGAGCTGCAGAACCGCATCAAATCCTCGGTCGAGGCGGCGCATGGCGAGCTGCGCAGCACGCAGATCCTTCCGGCGCGCGAGGAAGGCGCGTTCCGGCGGATTTCCATCCGCGGTCAGATCGCCGTGAACACGGCGGCGCTGCAGCGCGTGTTCTACGACCTTGAATCGGCTACGCCCTTCCTGTTCCTCGACAACGTCGAGATTCGCTCGCGGCCGGCGCGCCGCTCGAGCGGCGCGGAAGACGATCCCATCCTCGAAGTGCGTTTCGATCTCTACGGCTATCTGCGGAGGACGACGTGATCGGCTCGCGCCGCCATCGTCCGGGACGCACGCCTTTGCTGCTCGCCGCCGCTTGCGCCGTGCTGGTCGGCGTCGTCTATATCGAGCTCGACGCGCCCGAGATCGAGCCGCCGGCCAAGGCTGCCGGGGCCGCGGCACAAGAGCCCGAAAAACTGCTGGTGCAGGACGCGAGCTTCTCGATGCCGCCGCTGCGCAGCTTCGCCGGCGTGCTGTCTCGCCCCTTGTTCTCGGAGACGCGCCGGCCGCCGCTGCAGCCCGTCGCCGCCGCCGACACGCGCGCCGCGGCATTCACCCTCGTCGGCACCATCCTCTCCGCGCAAGAGCGCCATGCACTCGTCGAGCATGGCCAGCCGCCGCACCTCGAACGCATCAGCGAAGGGCAAGACATCGACGGCTGGACGGTGGAACAGATCCTGCCCGACCGCGTCGTCTTCGGGCGCGCCGACGCACGCATCGAAATCAAGGCCAAGGATTCGTCGTTGCGCCCCGTCCCGCCGCGGCGCGCCGCCGGCGCCGCGCCGGTCACCCCGGTACCCGATCCCGCGAATTTCGGCGTCCAGCTCGGCGCCGCACCGGGCGGCGGCTGAGCTACTCGCCGCTCTCGGCCGCGCGCGGCTCGCGGCGCGCCTGCCGCCACGAGAGGACGGAGTATGGCGCGCTCGGATCTGCGGAGAGCGACACCACCGCCGCCCGCGTAAAGGTCGTGCCGCCGGCCGTCTGGCCCTCGGAGACGACGGTGGCGTTCTGCAGCACGCGATGCGCCAGGAACCCGCCGGCGGCGCCGGTCAGCGACGGCAGCTGCCCCGGCACCGGCCCCAGCCGCTGGCGCGCCGAGAGGAAATCCTCGACCTCGGCGGCATTCACGTCGGGCAAGCTGCGCAGCACCTGGGGCGGCGCGGTCAGCGGATCGATGTCGGCCACGCCCGAGTAGACCGTGACGAACGGCGCGACGCGATCGTAGATATCGCGCGTGACGCCGGGGACGAGGCGCAAATCCTCGATCACGCGAAACGTGGTCGCTTGCCGGCGAAACGCCGCGCGTGACGCGCCGCGCCGCCCGGCGGGTGGCGCGTCCGCTTGCTGCTGCGCCTGCCGCCACTCGTCGATCGTCTGGGCAAGGCGAAAGGCGTCGGCCGGGCCGAGACCCACGGCGCGCAGCAGACCCGACAAGAGCTCCAGCGGCGCGGCATTGAGGTCGATCTTGCCGCCCTCGTCCTGCACGCTGACGCGGATCGTGCCGTCGGCATAGCGCAGCACGCGCTGTCGCCCATCGGCGGGCCATTGCGTCTCGGGCATGGGATCGAGAACGCCGAAAATCG
>DASWFH010000406.1:0-3286 GCA_036394355.1 Allostellaceae bacterium
GCCATCGGCGTGCCGCAGGTATAGAAGGAATAGCACGTGCGCCAGAAGCGCTTGTCGCCCGCGACCGCCGTCATGTAATCGGTCTGGTCGAGCGCCCCCAGCACCGCCAGTCGGATCTTCACATTGTCGAAGGGCGGGTGCAGGTGGTTGAAGCGGAACACGCCGGTGAAGCCGATCGGATCGGTCGCCGCCACCGTGACGCCGCCGCGCTTCTCCAGGAGCGGCACCAGGTCGGGCGGCACTTGCCACCACCAATCGATCTCGCCCGCCAGCAGCGCGTTCGCCGCGGTCGAGGGGTCCGGGATATAGATCCATTCGACCCGGTCGACCTTGACCACCTTGCCTCCCGACGCCCAGCTCGGCTTCTCGCGGCGCGGCACGTAATCGGTGTTCTTGACATAGACCACCTTGTGGCCCGGCTCCCATTCCGCCGCGACGAATTTGAACGGGCCGGAGCCGATCGCCTCCTTGATCTGCGTATTGGGATCGGTCTTGGCGACGCGCTCCGGCATGATGAAGGGCATGCTGCCGGAAATCTTGGCGAGCGCCTGCAGCAGGAGCGGGAAGGGCTTCTTGAGGACGATCGAGAAGGTCCGATCGTCCGCGGCCTTCATCTCGCCGACAGCCTCGGCCAGCGACTGGCCGAGGATGTCGCGCTTCATCCAGCGCTCGAGCGAGGCGATGCAGTCAGCCGGGCGGACCGGCGCACCGTCATGGAATTTGAGCTGGTCGCGCAGCGTGAAGCTGTAGGTGAGCTTGTCCTCGCTCACCGACCATTTGTCGACCATCTGCGGCTGCGGCTTCAAGTGCTCGTCCAGCGCGAACAGCGTGTCGTAGATCATGTAGCCGTGGTCGCGCGTGATATTGGCCGTCGTCCAGACGGGATCGAGCACGCGCAGATCGGCCTGCGGGATGAACCGCAGCGTCGTGCCTTCCGCATCCGCGGCATGGGCGGCGGCCAAGGTGGCGAACCCCACGCGAAGGGCCAGAACGGACGCGACGAAGCGGATCATCATGCGCTCTCCTTCAAGTCGTCTCAGCGCCAGCGAGCCGGCGAACCCGAGCAAAATGCGTGCCGCTCGCCGCGCGCCATTGCGATCCGGACTTGTCGCTGCCCGCGCCCGTGCCGGATAGTGGGCGAAGGCCCCAGCCCCGGAGCATGCCCTTGAGCCAATCGTCCGACCGCGACATCGCCTATCTTTACGCCACCGAGCTCGTCGCCGCCTATCGCCGCAGGACCCTGTCGCCGGTCGAGGTGACGACGACGCTGCTGCGACGGCTGGAGCGGCTCGAGCCCAGGATCAACGCCTTCGTGCTGGTGGCGCGGGAGAGCGCGCTCAAGGAGGCGCGGGCGGCGGAGGCGCGTTGGATGAAGGGCGCGCCGATGGGGCTGCTCGACGGCGTGCCCGTGACCATCAAGGACCTCTTCCTCACCAAGGGCTGGCCCACCCGGCGCGGCTCGACGCTGGTCAAGCGGGATCAGCCCTGGGACGAGGACGCACCGCCCGTGGCGCGGCTCCGCGAGCACGGCGCGGTGCTGCTGGGCAAGACCACCATGCCGGAATTCGGCTGGAAGGCCTTGGGCGACAGTCCGCTCACGGGCATCACGCGCAACCCGTGGAACCTCGCCCACACGCCGGGCGGATCGAGCGCCGGCGCGGCGGCGGCGCTGGCGGCCGGCATCGGCCCGCTGGCGCTCGGCACCGATGGCGGCGGCTCGATCCGCATCCCCTGCGGCTTCACCGGCCTGGCCGGGCTGAAGCCGAGCTTCGGCCGCGTCCCCGCCTATCCGCCCAGCGTCTTCGGCCTCGTCGCGCATAACGGGCCGATGGCGCGCAGCGTCGCCGATCTGGCGCTGCTGCTGAACGTCATCGCCGGCGCCGACGACCGCGACGTCTACGGCCTGCCGCCGGACGGGCGCGACTACACGCAAGGGCTCGATGACGGCGTCGAGGGGCTGCGCATCGCCTTCAGCCCGGCGCTGGGCTACGGTCGCGTCGACGCGGAAGTCGCCGCCGCGGTCGAGCGCGCGGCGCGGCGCTTCGCCGAGCTCGGCGCCGCGGTGGAAACCGTCGATCCCGGCTTCGCCGATCCGGCGCAGGCGTGGCTCACCCTGTGGTGGGCGGGCGCGGCCAAGGCGATGAGCGTGTTCTCGGCCGCAGAGCGTCGGCGGCTCGACCCCGGCCTCGAGGAATCCGCGCAGAAAGGCGCGCGGCTCAGCGCCACGGATTGGCTCGCCGCCGACCAGGCGCGCGCCGCGCTGTCGCTGCACATGGCGAAATTCCATCGTCGCTTCGATCTGCTGCTGACCCCGAGCGTCGCGGTGCCGGCGCTCAAGGTCGGCGAGCTCGTCGCCGATCCCGCAACGCAGAAGGAATGGATCGACTGGTCGCCCTTCAGCTATCCCTTCAACCTCACGCGGCAGCCGGCGGCGAGCGTGCCCTGCGGCTTGACCAAGGCGGGGCTGCCGATCGGCCTGCACATCGTCGGCCGCATGCATGAGGACGCGCTGGTGCTGCGCGCGGCGCGGGCGTACGAGCGGAGCGCGCCGCCGCCGCTCTGCCCGCTCGAGTGAGCGCGGGCATGCGCGCGAGCCTGATCGAGCGGGCGGCTCGCGCCGTCGGCGCCGTCATCGCCGCCGCGCGATGGCTGGTGCTGCCAGTGAGCCTGCTGCTGTTCCTGCAATGGCCGCTGCGCGATCTGCTGCACGCCTGGTCGCGCGAGGCCAACGATCTCGCGCAATGGCTCTTCGCGCTCTATGTCAGCGTCGCCCTCACTGACGCGACGCGGGAGCGCGCGCATCTCGCGGCGGGCGCCCTCGCCCAGCGCTATGCGCCGGCGCTGCGCGATCGGATCGGGCGCGCGGGCGCGGCGCTGTGCCTGCTGCCGTGGTCGCTCTTCGTCCTCGTCGCCGGCGCGCCGACGCTGTGGCGCTCGGTGCGCGGGCTCGAGCAATTCCCCGAGACCTACAATCCCGGCTATTTCATCATCAAGGGCAGCGTCTGCCTGCTCGCGCTCCTGATGCTCGTCCAGGCGATCCTCGATCTGCTGCGCCCAAGACCGAGCTAGGACACATCGGTGCGTGCTTCACCCCCCTCCCTGCCCTCCCCCTCAAGGAGGGAGGGAATCGCTGACGAGCCCCCTCCCCCCTTGAGGGGGAGGGTTGAGGTGGGGGGTGCAGCACTCTGGATTTCGGACAACGGGACTTAGCGCATGGCAAGCGCGGGGTTGTGGATGCTGGCCTTGGTCGCGGTCGTCATGATCGCCACCGGCCTGCCCGCCTTCG
>DASWFH010000407.1:0-2609 GCA_036394355.1 Allostellaceae bacterium
TGGCTGGCGAGATGCTCGGGCGCAACCACGAGGGTGAAGTTCCCCTTGCTGCCCAACGGTATCGGCCGCATCGCATCCTCCGGCATTACCTTCGCGATGGAAATGTGCGCGCGGGCCGGCGCCTAATCGCCGCCCGGCTTCTTCTGCTCCGGCATCAGCATGAGCCGCTCGACGCGGCCGCCCCCGACGAGATGCGTCTCCAGGATCTCGTCGAGGTCGGCGGTGGTGCGGTAGCCGTACCACACGCCCTCGGGATAGATCACCATGGTCGGTCCGAGCTCGCAGCGGTCGAGGCAGCCGGCGGCGTTGATGCGCACGTCGGCGAGGCCGAACTCCTTCGCCCGCGCCTTCATGTAGTTGCGCAGCTTCTCGCTGCCCTTCTCGCTGCAGCAGCCGCGCGGATGGCCGGGCGGCCGCGTGTTGGTGCAGCAGAAGACGTGGCGGCGATAGAACAGCGGCGGATCGGCGGGCATCGTTTGGTTCAACCGAATGGGTTGGCGCGGCGGCGGGCCGGCACAGTATAGTCGCTAAACGCCCGGCGCAATGTGCCGGCACCCTCCGGCCGCCGTTTGCCTCGCATGAAGCGCAACGCCCTCGCCGAAGAGACCAGCCCCTACCTGCTCCAGCACAAGGACAACCCGGTGCATTGGCAGGCCTGGGGCCCCGCCGCCCTTGCCGCCGCGCGCGCGGCCGACAAGCCGATCCTGCTGTCGATCGGCTATGCCGCCTGCCATTGGTGCCATGTCATGGCGCATGAGAGCTTCGAGAACCGCGACGTCGCCGCGCTCATGAACGACCTCTTCGTCAACATCAAGGTCGATCGCGAGGAGCGGCCGGATCTCGACACCATCTACCAATACGCGCTGGCGCTGTTGGGCGAGCAGGGCGGCTGGCCGCTCACGATGTTCCTGACGCCCGCCGGCGAGCCGTTCTGGGGCGGGACGTATTTTCCGCCCGAGGCGCGCTGGGGCCGCCCCGGCTTCCCCGACGTGCTGCGCGCCATCAGCAACGCCTATCAGAGCGACCGCGACAAGGTGGTGAACAACGCCGCCGCGCTCAAGCAGGGGCTGGCGCGGCTCTCCGCGCCGCAAGGCGGGACGGGCCTGTCGATCGACGCGACCGACCGTATCGCCGAGCGCCTGGTGCGCGAGGTCGATCCGGTCAACGGCGGCATCGGCGACGCGCCGAAATTTCCCCAACCGGGCGTGTTCGAGCTGCTGTGGCGCGCCTTCCGCCGCACGCGGCAGGAGCCGTTCCGCCACGCCGTCGAGCTGACGCTGGCGCATCTCTCGCAGGGCGGCATCTACGACCATGTCGGCGGCGGCTATTCGCGCTACGCCGTCGACGCGCGCTGGCTCGTGCCGCATTTCGAGAAGATGCTCTACGACAACGCGCAGCTCGTCGATCTGCTGACGCTGGTGTGGCAAGAAACCGGCAACGGGCTCTACGCCATGCGCGTCGCCGAGACCGTCGATTGGATCACGCGGGAGATGCTGACGCCCGAAGGGGGCTTCTCCAGCAGCCTCGATGCCGACAGCGAGCATGAGGAAGGCAAGTTCTATGTCTGGAGCGAGGCGGAGATCGATACGCTCCTGGGCGAGCGCGCGGTGCGCTTCAAGGCGTTCTACGACGTCTCCGGCGGCGGAAATTGGGAAGGCCACACCATCCTCAACCGCCTGCGCCATCTCGAGCTCGCCGATCCCGCGACCGAGGCTGAGCTCGCGGCGTGCCGCGCCATCCTCTTCCACGCGCGCGAGGAGCGCGTGCATCCCGGCCTCGACGACAAGGTGCTCGCCGACTGGAACGGGCTGGTGATCACCGCGCTCGCCAATGCCGCCACCGTGTTCGAGCGGCCCGACTGGCTCGACTACGCCATCGATGCCTTCGCCTTCATCGCCGAGCAGATGAGCGACGGCGAGGGCCGCCTGTTCCATGCCTCGCGCGCCGGCAAGAAGCGCCACGCGGCGGTGCTCGACGATTACGCCAACATGAGCCGCGCCGCGCTGGCGCTCTGCGAGGCGACCGGCGACGCGCACTATCTCGCGCGCGCCGAGGCGTGGGTGGCGATCGCCGACCGGCACTACTGGGACGCGGCGGGCGGCATTTCTTCACCGCCGACGACACCGAAGCATTGATCGCGCGCACCAAGACCGCGCAGGACTCGCCCAACCCGTCCGGCAACGGCGTCATGGTCGGCGTGCTCGCGCGGCTCTTCTACATCACCGGCAAGAGCCCATACCGCGAGCGCGCGGAGCGCATCGTCGCCGCCTTCGCCGGCGATGCCGAGCGCCAGGTCTTCGGCTACGCCGCGCTTATCAACGGCAACGAGCTGCTGCAGCGGGCGCTGCAGATCGTCGTGCGGGGACGGATGGGCGAGGACGACACCGACGCGTTGCTGCGCGCCGTCAGCGGCGTCAGCCTGCCCAACAAGGTGCTGATGGTGGTGCCGCCCGAGGCCGCGCTGCCCGCCGGGCATCCGGCCGCCGGCAAGGGCCAGCTCGGCGGCCGCGCCACTGCCTATGTCTGCGAGGGCCCGGTATGCTCGCTGCCGCTCACCGACGACGCCGCCCTCGCCGCCGATCTGGCGCGGCGGGGGTGATGTCGATCAT
>DASWFH010000408.1:0-2494 GCA_036394355.1 Allostellaceae bacterium
GTCTTTGACGGTGATGTCGTGGCGCGCCGGCTGATCCGGCGTCGGCCCCCAGCCGCGCAACACGTACTTGATGGCGGGATCGGGATGATCGGTGAAATGGGTCGAGTGCGCGTGATTCATCGTCACGATGTCCGGCACGACCGGAGGCCGGACATAATCGTTGTAGTCGGTGGCGATGCGGACAAGCTGCGGGGACTCGATCAGGAAAGTCGAGTGGCCGATATAGGTGATGCGGACCTGCTCCGGATCGAGCGAGACGCGCAACGCGGCCGGCACGATGCGCGGCGCATCGAAGGCGACGAGTCCCGGGCATGTCTGCGTCAGCTCCGCCTTCGGCGTTGGCGCCTGCAGGAGCTCGAATGCCACAACGGGCGAGGCGAACAGCCCGAGGAGCGCGAGCACCGTTGTGCGAACAAGAGCAGCCGTACCGGGCATGGAGACGTCCTTCGTGCGCGTTGTCAGCGCGCGGCAAGCGTGCGCCGGCGCGGGAGTGGGGTTCGCGCGAAATGTGCCACGGATCGGAATGCGGCGCCACGGGCGCAGCGCCGAGCGCAGAACCGGCGGCTCTCCCGCCGCAGGCGAAGCACTGCGATCAGCGCGGGGGCATGATCAGGCCTTTCGAGGTCACCACGACCCAGCGGCCGTCCTGCTTGCGGATCGCGTCGACGCGACCCAGCCCCGGCACGACATCGCCCTGATCGACCTCGATGAGGCCCATGCGGCCTTCGATGAGCGCGGTGCCGCGACGGACGTCGCGCACCACCCAGCCTTCGAGCTTGCCGGGTTGGTTCATCGGCGGCACGATCGAACCGGTCGCGTCTTTCGGCGGCGCGGCGGCTTCAGCGCGAGAAACCCTATCGAGCGCGTCGAGGGCCTTGCCGAGCTTGCCCGGGTCGGTTTGCGCGCGCTCGAGGCGTTCGATGCGCTCGCCGATCCTCGTGAGTTGCGCCGCCGCGCTGCGGCTGGCGGAATCGATGCTCACCTTCAATGCCGCCAGCTCGAGGCGCGCCTGCACGACATTCTCCTTGAGCGCCTGGATGTCCTCGACGCTCATTGCGTCCGCCGCAACAGCCGTGCCGGCGGGACGCGCGAGCCCATAGGCGGTCAGCGCCCCGATCATCGCGCCGAGCGCGGCAGCGAGCGCAATGGCGGCGGCGAAGAGCGTGAAGCGGCTCACGGAGGAGGCGTCTTGGGCGGGCTCTGCGAGCAAATCATCGGTATCGCCGGCATCGCCGCTCGCGAAGCCACGTTTGCCCGCCGCCGTTGTCGTGTCGGCCGCGGCGGCAAGCTTCGGCGCGACGACCGCCGCGGTGGTCTCGATCGTGCCCGCGTCAGCGCCGGCCAACGTCTTCGATACGCCCGCGGCCGGCTCGCTTGCAGGCTTCGCCAGGAGCTCGGCCTCGCCGGACGGCGAAGACGTCTCCTCGATAAACTCTTTGTCACCCATGGAAGGTCCTCGATACGCGGGCGAATTGGACCTTATCGCGGTTACCAACAGGTTAGCATTTGGATCGATTTACGGTTGCCGCGCGGCGGTGTCGCGGCACGCCTGCGGCGCTCCTTCGGCAAAGCCCGCCGTCAGACGCCGAGGAACCGGTGCTGGACGTCCGGCGCGGCGGCAAGCTCTCCGGAGCTGCCGGTCCATACCACCTTGCCGCGCTCGATCAGATAATGCCGCTCGGCGATGCGGATCAGCGCCTGCACGTTCTTGTCGATCACCAGGATCGATTGTCCGGCGGCCTTGAGCTTTGTGAGGCACTGCCAGATTTCGGCGCGGATGAGCGGCGCCAGGCCCTCCGTCGCCTCGTCCAGAATCAAGAGACGAGGATTGGTCATGAGGGCGCGGCCGATCGCCAGCATCTGCTGCTCGCCGCCGGAGAGCTGGTTCGCCATGTTGGCGATGCGCTCGGCGAGCCGTGGAAACAGCGTGCACACCTTCTCGAGCGTCCACGGCTCGGCCGCACGGCTGCGATTGGCCGCAGTCGCGACGAGATTCTCCCGCGCGGTGAGATTGGGAAAGACCTGCCGCCCCTCCGGCACCAGCCCGATGCCGAGCTTGGCAACCTGATAAGCCGCGAGCCCACGGATTTCCCGTCCGTCGAAGCGGATGGAGCCGGTCAGCGCCGGCGTGAGCCCCATGATGGAACGCACCGTCGTGGTCTTGCCCATGCCGTTGCGCCCCATCAGCGTCACCATCTCGCCGGGCGCGACGGCGAGCGACATCCCGAACAGGACCTGGCTCAGCCCGTAGCAGGTCTCGATGTTGGAGACCTCGAGCAGGGGCGAGCTAGCCATGCGCGGCCTCCTGCTCGCCGAGATAGGCCTCGCGCACCTCGGCATTGGCCCTGATCGCCTCCGGCGGGCCGGACGCGATGATGCGGCCATAGACCAGGACCGTGATCCGGTCGGCGAGCGCAAACACCGCTTCCATGTCGTGCTCGATCAGCAGGATGGTCAGCTCGCCCTTGAGCTCGCGCAGCGTCTTGACCATGCG
>DASWFH010000409.1:0-2274 GCA_036394355.1 Allostellaceae bacterium
GCCAGCATCATCGACGGGCTGCTGCTCGGCTGCGGCGATGCGGTGATCGGCATCAATCCCGCGAGCGACAGTCCCGGCCGCTGCCGCGATCTGCTGCATCTCGTCGACGATCTGCGCCAGCGGCTGGATATCCCGACGCAAGGCTGCGTGCTGACCCACGTCACCACCATGCTCGGCCTCATCGCGGAGGGCGCGCCCGTCGATCTCGTCTTCCAGTCGATCGGCGGGACCGCGGCGGTCAACCGCAGCTTCGGCGTCGACCTCGCGCTGCTGCGCGAGGCGCGCGACGCCGCGCTCGCGCTCAAGCGCGGCACCATCGGCGACAACGTCATGTATTTCGAGACCGGGCAAGGGAGCGCGCTCTCGGCCGGCGCGCATCACGGCTGCGACCAGCAGACGCTCGAGGCGCGCGCCTATGCCGTGGCGCGGTCGCTCCAGCCGCTGTTGGTCAATAGCGTCGTCGGCTTCATCGGTCCGGAATATCTCTTCGACGGCAAGCAGATCATCCGCGCCGGGCTCGAGGACCATTTCTGCGGCAAGCTCCTGGGCGTGCCGATGGGCTGCGACGTCTGCTACACCAACCATGCCGAGGCCGACCAGGACGACATGGACACGCTGCTGACGCTCCTCGGCAATGCCGGCGTCACCTTCGTCATGGGCGTGCCCGGCGCCGACGACATCATGCTCAACTATCAGAGCACGTCCTTCCATGACGTGCTCGCCGTGCGCCAACTCCTCGGCCGACGGCCCGCGCCGGAGTTCGAGGCGTGGCTCGGCGCGATGGGGCTCGTGACCGAGGATGGCCTGGTACGCCCGGCCAGCCTGCCGGCGCCCTTCGCGCCGCTTCTGGCGGGAGAATGAGGCGATGGCGCCGCCGCTCGATCCGATCGATCCGGCTTGGGCGCGGCTGCGCCGCCACACGCCCGCACGCATCGGCCTGGCGCGCGCCGGCTCCGGCCTCGCCACGCGCGAGCATTTGTCGTTTCAGCTCGCCCATGCCCGCGCGCGCGATGCCGTGCACGATGCGCTCGATGCGGCGCCGCTGCTCGACGGCTTGCGCGCGCGGGGGCTGGACGCGCTGCACCTCGCCAGCGCCGCCGGCGAGCGCCGCACTTATCTCGTCCGCCCCGACCTCGGCCGCCGCCTCGACGAGCGCTCGCGCGACCGGCTCGATGCGTGCGTGCGCGGCTATGACCTCGTGCTCGTGCTGGCCGACGGCTTGTCGGCGCGCGCCGTGCAGCAGCACGCGCTGCCGCTGCTCGACGAAGCCCTGCCCGAGCTGCGGCGCCAGGCGTGGCGGCTCGGCCCGGCCATCGTCGCGGAGCAGGGACGCGTCGCCATCGGCGACGAGATCGGCGCGGCGCTCGATGCGGCGATCGTCGCGGTGCTGATCGGCGAGCGGCCGGGCCTCACCTCGCCCGACAGCCTCGGCGTCTATCTAACCTGGGCGCCCGCCATCGGCCGCCAGGATTCCGAGCGCAACTGCCTCTCCAACATCCGCCCGGCCGGCATGGGCTATGCCGAGGCCGCGGCCAAGCTCGTCTACCTCCTCGCCGAGGCGCGCCGCCGGCGCCTCACCGGCGTCGGATTGAAGGACGAGGCCGAGTCGCCGCGGCGCGGCCTCGCCGACGATAGCGCCTCCGGCGCCTTGCCCGCCGGCGACGGCGATCCGCCTTCATGAGCGGTGCGCGAGCCTGCGCCGGCTGCGTCGCCTGCTGCGACGGCTCGCTGCGCATCAAGGTGTTCGAGCACGAGGTCTATCCCGGCAAGCCATGCCCGTTCTGCTCGGGCCAGGGCTGCACCATCCATGGCCGCCACCCGCGTGACCCGTGCCAGCAATTCGTCTGCGGCTGGCTGGCGCCGACCAGCCCGCTGCCCGAATGGATGCGGCCGGACAAGGCCGGGCTGGTGCTGCTGCCGGCGAATTTCCTGTGGCGCGGGCTTTCCGTCGACGTCGCCGTGCCGACCGGCGCCGGCCCGAAGCAGAAGGCGTTGCGCTGGCTCCAGGATTTCTCGCGCCGGCGCCAGCGCCCGCTGCTCTATCGCCTCGACGAGGACTGGTACGCCTTCGGCCCGGTCGAGTTCCAGGCGGAGATTAAGCACCGCATCGACCGCGGCGAGACGCTGTGGCGATGACCGCAGGGCGGCTCCGTCATGGCGCTCGCTCACGCCGGGTTTCGTTGTAGAGCGCGCCGCGCCGCATTATAATGCGCGAATGGCGCGGCCGCATTTGTCGGGCCGCGCGAGACGAGGAGAGAAGGGCATGAAGCGGGG
>DASWFH010000410.1:0-1880 GCA_036394355.1 Allostellaceae bacterium
CCCGGCCGCGGCGTGTCGCAACGCCGAGACATAGCGGGCGACGGCGCCGCGCACGACATCGGCACGCTCGCCCAGGAAGCGCGCCAGCAGCACGCCATTCACCACGCTGGCGCCGCCCCGGCAAGCCTCGTCCTCGGCGAGGGCGCGCGCCAGCGGCAAATGCCGGGCCGCATCGCCAGCGACATATGCGACCGTCGCCATCGCGCGCGCGCCGGCGAAAGCGACGGGGGCATCGAGCCGCGCGCGAACGTCGCCCTCGAGCCGCAACGCATCCGCCCAGACGAGTCGGCCGCCGACGCGGATCCGCCATGCCTCGTGCAGCAGGCCTTCGCTGAAGACCTCGCCGCGCGCCGTGCGTCCGAACACCGCCATGTCAGCGGCGAGAAGCCGCCCGCCTTCGGCGACGTCCGCCTCGACACGGCGTACCAGCCGCGCGCCGTCGAACAGGATGGTCTCCTGCGGCAGCCATTCGAGCCAGCCGCCGGACGCGACGGTGAGGGCGATGTCCATCCGCGCATCCGCGCCGAGCGAGCCATAGACCTTCTCCGCCGCCGCGCTGGTGACCACCGCGCGTGCCTCGCGCGCGACGCCGGCCGCGAGCCGCAAGCGATCGCCGCCGGCGATGCCGCCGGACGTGGTGAGCAAGGCCGCCAACGGTATATCGCCGGGCGCAGCATGCGGGAACAGGACGCGGCACGGCGTGCGCTGGTAGAGATGGGCGAGCGCGGTGACGGCGCCGCGCCGCGCAAAGACGATCTCGGCCGCGCCGTCGCCGCGCTGCAGCGCGACGGCAGCGGCCGGCGCGACAGGCACCTCATACCGTGAGATAGCGACGGACATCGCCCTCCACCATGTCGCCGATCTCGCCGGACAATACCACTTCGCCGCGCTCCATGACGACAAAGCGATGGGCGAGCGCGCGGGCGAACTCGAAATACTGCTCGACCAGCAGGATCGCCATGTCGCCGCGTGCGGCGAGGCCCCGGATGACGCGCTCGATGTCTTTGATGATCGAGGGCTGGATGCCCTCGGTCGGTTCGTCGAGGATGAGGAGCCGTGGCTGGGTGACGAGAGCGCGGGCAATGGCGAGCTGCTGCTGTTGCCCGCCGGAGAGATCGCCGCCGCGCCGCTTCAGCATGCCGCGCAGCACCGGGAACAGCGCGAAGATCTCCTCGGCCACGCGGTGCTCGCCGCGCGGCAGCGGCGCGAAGCCGGTCTCCAGGTTCTCCGCCACGGTAAGGCGCGGGAAGATCTCGCGCCCCTGCGGCACGAGCGCGATGCCGCGGCGCGCGCGCTCATGCGGCTTGAGCGCGGTGATGTCCTCGCCCTCCCAGACGATGCGCCCAGCGCGGATCGGCTGCAGTCCCATGACCGCGCGCATCAGGCTGGTCTTGCCGACGCCGTTGCGGCCGAGGACGCAGGTCACCGCGCCCTTCTCGGCAATGACGCCGACATGGCGCAGGATGTGGCTCGCGCCGTAATAGAGGTCGATATTCTCGGCGGCGAGCATCTAGCGCCCCAGATAGACTTCGACGACGTCGGGCTGGCTCTGGACGAAGTCGATCGAGCCGTCGGCCAGGACCGCCCCCTCGTGCAGCACGGTGACGCGCGTGTCGAGGCTGCGCACGAACTCCATGTCGTGCTCGACGACGACCACGGTGCGCGCCCCCGCGAGCGACAGCACCAGCGCCGCCGTCGCCTCGGTCTCGCGATCGGTCATGCCGGCGACCGGCTCGTCGAGCAGGAGCAGCCGCTGGTCCTGGATCAGCAGCATGCCGATCTCCAGCCATTGCTTCTGGCCGTGGCTCAAGGCGCCGGCGATGCTGCGCTCGCGTCCGGCGAGGCCGATGGTGCGGATCATCTCGGCGATCACGTCGCGC
>DASWFH010000411.1:0-1950 GCA_036394355.1 Allostellaceae bacterium
CGAATTTCTTGAACAGCACCGCCTTGCCTTCCATCACCGGCTTGGCCGCGAGCGGGCCGATGGCGCCGAGGCCGAGCACCGCGGTCCCGTTAGTAATAACGGCGACGAGGTTGCTGCGCGCCGTCAGGCTCGAGGCTTCCGTGGGATCGGCGGCGATGGCCATGGAGGCGGCGGCGACGCCGGGCGAATAAGCAAGCGCCAGGTCGCGCTGGTTGGCGAGCGGCTTGGTGGCGACGATGCCGATCTTGCCGGGTGTCGGCAGGCGATGGTATTCGAGCGCGCTTTCGCGCAATTCCTCGGCCATGGGGCTCGGTTCTCCTGGCGGCCTTTGACCCTCTTCTATACCACCCATGCCCGCCCGGTGCCGCAGGCGCGCGCGATGCCTATCTATCGGGAGCAATAAGGATGGTGCGGTCGAGAAGACTCGAACTTCCAAGCCCTTTCGGGCACTAGCACCTCAAGCTAGCGCGTCTACCAATTCCGCCACGACCGCGGGACAGCAACGGCCCGTTGGGGCACCGCTGATGAGGCGGGTGATTACCAAATCCGGCGCGGCATAGCAAGATAGAGGCGAGGCAGGAGCATGGGCGAGGCGGTGGTCGATATCGAGTGGCGGGTCAGCGATGCGCCCGTCCCCTACCCCGAGGCGGTGGCGGCGATGGAGGAGCGCGTCGCGGCGATCCGCGACGGCCGCGCGCCCGAGCTGGTCTGGCTGCTCGAGCACCCGCCGCTCTACACCGCCGGCACCAGCGCATCCGAGCGCGACCTGGTCGATCCCGGGCTTTTCACCGTCTATCGCTCCGGCCGCGGCGGGCAATATACCTATCACGGCCCGGGCCAGCGCGTCGGCTACGTCATGCTCGACCTGCAGCAGCGCGGGGCCGACCTGCGGGTTTACGTCGAGCAGCTCGAGGAATGGCTCATCCGCACGCTCGCGCTCTTCAACGTGGCAGGCGAGCGCCGGCCGGGGCGCGTCGGCATCTGGATCGCCGAGCGCGGCGGGCGCGAGAGCAAGATCGCCGCCATCGGCGTGCGCGTGCGGCGCTGGGTGAGCTTCCACGGGGTCGCCCTCAATGTCGATCCCGACCTCACGCATTACCGCGGCATCATTCCCTGCGGCGTGCGCGAGCACGGCGTCACCTCGCTGGCCGAGCAGGGCATCGTCGCCGCCATGCCGGAGGTCGACGCGGCGATGAAGCGCGCGTTCCCCGCCGTTTTCGCGAAGCAGCCCGCCTCGGCCGCGCCGCGGTAAGCCGCCATTGCGCAAAAGCCGGTAAATGTTTCGGTAATATCTATCAGTGCTTTTTTAAGCAAGACCACCATAAATGTTGTCCAATACCGGTGCCGCTCTCCGCGCTATTACGGTAGCATTGACCGTTTTGGCGCGAGATTTGGCAGGGGTTTCGCGCCGGCAGCGGCGCTGTGGAGATCATTGATGTACGTCATCGCCGTCGCGTCCCAAAAGGGCGGTTCCGGCAAGACGACGCTCGCGGGCCATCTCGCCGTCCAGGCCGATCGCACCGGCTTCGGGCCGGTGGCGCTGGTGGACACGGACCCGCAGGGCAGCCTGTCGGAATGGTGGAACGCGCGCGCGGCGGAGACGCCGCTGTTCGCGCGCGCCAGCGCCGGGCGGTTCGCCGCGGACATCGAGCGCATGCGCGACCTCGGCATCAAGCTCCTCGTCGTCGACACGCCGCCGGCGATCGAGGCGACCATCACCGAGGTCATCAGCCTCGCCGATCTGGTGCTCATCCCGGCGCGGCCGAGCCCGCACGATCTGCGCGCCGCCGGCGCCACCGTCGAGCTCATCGAGCGCGTCGGCAAGCCGCTGGTCTTCGTCATCAACGCCGCGACGCCGCGCGCCCGCATCACCTCGGAGGCGGTGATGGCGCTGTCGCAGCACGGCACGCTGGCGCCGGTCATCGTCCATCACCGCACCGGCTTCGCCGC
>DASWFH010000412.1:0-14856 GCA_036394355.1 Allostellaceae bacterium
CGTTGGGCCCGTAGACGTTGAAGAATTTGAGGCCGGCCCATTGCGGCGGCCGCGGCGTGTTGCGCTCGAGCAGCCGGGCGACGCGGCGGTCGAAGAGATGCTTCGACCAGCCATAGGCGTTGAGCGGCTTGAGCCGCGCCAGCGCCGCCGCGCTGCCGTCGTCGTCGAAGCCGGCGCTGCCGTCGCCATAGGTCGCGGCGGAGGAGGCGTAGATGAAGCGCGTCTCGGTCTCCGCGCACCATTCCCACAGTCGCTGCGACAGGGTGAAGTTGGTGGCGGCGATGAGGTCGGCATCGGTCTCGGTGGTCGAGGAGATGGCGCCCATATGGAACACGACGCCGATCTCGCGCGCGTGCTCGTCGAGGAAGGCGAACAGTCCCTCGGGCGGCACCACCGCGGCGAGCTCGCGCTTGGCGATGCAGCGCCACTTGCCATCCTGGCCGAGGCGGTCGCAGACCGCGAGGTGGTGCTCGCCGCGCTCCTCCAGCGCCGCCGCGAGGTTGGAGCCGATGAAGCCGGCGCCGCCGGTGATCAGGATCATGGAGCCGCAGTGTTCCGTTGCCGCGAGCGTGTTATAGGCTTTGTCGGCGGCGCGTCAAAGATGGACGCCGCGGCGCGCGCGTCCGGCGGCGCTCGAATTCGCCGCTCGCGCGCCCATATTGTATCCACGAGGGAGCCCGAAGCGGCAGCCCGTTTCGCGCGTTGTCCGGCTAAGATCGGGGCAGAGGAGGTCGACCCGCCATGCAGACAGAGAACCGCTTGCTCGACGATCTTGCCCGTGTCGCAGCCGGTGCGCTGGGCGCGCTCACCGGCATGCGCGAGGAGCTGGAAGCCCGCCTGCGCGACCAGTTCGAGCGCATCCTCGGCCGCATGAACCTGGTGCGACGAGAGGAGTTCGACGCGGTGCAAGCCATGGCCGCCAAGGCACGCGCCGCGCAGGAGGCGTTGGAGCAACGCGTGGCGCTGCTCGAGGCGAAACTGGCAGCGGGCGGCGACAGCGCGCCGTCGAGCCCGGCGCCGCACCGCGCAGCGCGCTCGCGCTCGCCGGTGCGCAAGTCGAAGCCGACGCTCACGCCCTGAAGGATCAGTTCGCGGTTTGTCCGAAATTCCACCCTTGCGCCGCCTGCCAGCCTTTGGCAGGCTATATGTTGTGGTGACACCCGGGGTTATCCACAAAGGATACTGCGACCTTCCCAGGTTGCCGGCCGGATGACACGTTGGAGGGCGCGATGATCTCTGTATCGCTCGAGACCGCCGTTTCCGTTTACAATCCCATCGACCTCGTCGAAGAAATCGTCCAGGCCAATGAGTGGGCGCATGACCGCGCCAGCGACGAGGAGATGATGGTGGAGATCGCCGGGCGCTGGTGCGCGTACCGGCTCCTCTTCGTCTGGCAGCGCGAGATCAACGCGCTCCATTTCACCTGCAGCTTCGAGATGAAGGTGCCGAAGCCGCGCCGCGGCGCCGTGTACGAGCTGTTGGCGGCGGTCAACGAGCGGATGTGGCTCGGCCATTTCGACCTCGCCGCCGACGAACATTCGCCGTCCTTCCGGCAGGGCGTGCTGTTGCGCGGCGCGAGCGGTCCCAGCGTCGAGCAGCTCGAGGATCTCGTCGACATCTCCGTGAGCGAGTGCGAGCGCTTCTATCCGGCCTTCCAGCTCGTCGTCTGGGGCGGCAAGGCTGCCGAGGAGGCCATCGCCGCCGCCATGATCGATCCCGTGGGCGAGGCGTGAGCAAAGCCGCAGCGCCGGCGATCCCGGCGCTGCTGCTGGTCGGCTGCGGCCAGATGGGCGGCGCGCTGCTGCGCGGCTGGCGCGCGCGCCATCTGGCGGAGCGCTACGTCATCGTCGAGCCGGGTCCGGGCGCCGCTTCATTTGCCGGCGAACCGGACGTGACCTTGGCGCCGGGCGCCGACCGGCTGCCGCCCGACCTGCGGCCGAGCGTGATCGTCTTCGCCGTCAAGCCGCAGGTGATGGGCGAGGTGTTGTCCGCCTATCGCCGCTTCGCCGCCGGCGGCACGCTCTTCCTGTCGATCGCCGCCGGCAAGACGCTCGGCTTCTTCGCGCGCCAACTCGGCGCCGCCGCTTCCGTGGTGCGCGCCATGCCCAACATGCCGGCGGCGATCGGCCGGGGCATCGCCGTTGCCTGCGCCAGCGGCGCCGTCGCCGCGGTGCAGCGCACCCTCGCCGAACGCCTGCTCGGCGCCGTCGGCGAGGTCGGCTGGGTCGAGGACGAGGCGCTGATCGACGCGGTCACGGCCGTCTCCGGCAGCGGGCCGGCCTACGTCTTTCTCCTCATCGAGTGCCTGGTCAAGGCGGGCGTCGCCGCCGGGCTGCCCGAGGATCTGGCGATGCGCCTCGCGCGCGCGACCGTGGCCGGGTCGGGCGAGCTCGCGCGCCTCTCGCCCGAGCCGGCGGCGCGGCTGCGCGAGAGCGTGACCAGCCCCGGCGGGACCACGCGCGCGGCGCTCGATGTGCTGATGGCGCCCGACGGGCTGGAGCCGCTAATGACGCGCGCCGTGCTGGCCGCCGCCCGCCGCTCGCGCGAGCTGGCCGATTAGCGCCGCCGGCGCTGGCCGGACGCCCGCCGATCCCATATCCTGCGCCTCGGGCCGAGACGGGGAGGATGCGCCATGGCGAAGCGAGCCGGCGCGGCGAAATCCGGTGCGGCAAAAGCCGGTGCCGGTGAAGCGGAAGGCCATGCCGACGATGCCGAGGGGCGCCTCGTCGATGCGGCGCTGCGGCTGGCCGCTCGGCAGGGCTGGCGGGCGATCGGCGTCGCCGCGATCGCCGCCGAGGCCGGGCTGCCGCTGGACCAAGCATATGCGGCCTGCCCCTCGAAGCTCGCCATCCTCGCGGCCTTCCATCGCCGCATCGACCGGGCCGCCCTGGCCGGGCCGGCGATCGAGAGCGACGCGTCCGCGCGCGACCGGCTATTCGACATGCTGATGCGGCGCTTCGACGCGCTGCAGCCGCACAAGGCGGCGCTGCGCGCCATCCTGCGCGATAGCCTCGGCGACCCCGCGGCGCTGCTGGACGCGCCCGCGGTGTTGCGCTCGATGGCCTGGATGCTGGAGGCGGCAGGGGTGCCAGCCGCCGGCTGGCGCGGCGGGTTGCGCACGCAGCTGCTGGCCGGTCTCTATCTTTGGGTGTTGCGCGACTTCCTCGACGATGACAGCGCCGACCTGGCAAAAACCATGGCGGCCCTTGACCGCCGGCTGCGCCGCGCGCAATCCTTGTTGGGCACTGCCGGCACGGCCTCCGATGGCGCCGACGCCGCCTCTGGCTGACCGGTATTTTGCACCGCAGTATTCTTGGTGCCGGTCTTGACCTTGGGCGGCCCCAGCGGCATATCGGCTATTGTGCAGTGCAGCATGATCAAGCAACCCCTGGAAGGACGAAGGCGATGACGATTAACGGCAAGCAGACCCTTTTCGACGTGGATTTCGGCAAGGCTTTTGCCGGCTTCACTTTCCCCGGTTTCGACGTGGAATCGGTGGTGGCCGCGCAACGCAAGAACCTCGAGGCATTCACGCAGGCCAATCAACTGGCAGTTGAGGGTGTGCAGGCTGTTGCCCGCCGGCAGGTCGAGCTGGCGCGGCAGGCGATGGACTCGGCCGCGGTAGCGCTGCGCGAATGGACGCAGCCGGTCGCCCCCGAGGAGCAGGTCGCCAAGAACGTCGAGATGGCGAAGCATGCTTTCGAGAGGGGCGTCGCCAATGCCCGCGAGCTGACCGAGCTCGTCACCAAGGCCAATGCCGAGGCGTTCAACGTCATTCAAAAGCGGGTCGCCGAGAGTTTCGAGGAGATCCGCGACTTCACCAAGCAGCGCGCCGCGCGCTGACGCCAGTCTTCGCGCCGCCATCCTTCCCCCTGTGCGACGCGTGAGGCCGCCCCGTCGGGCGGCCTTTTTTTCGCGCGCACGGCAATCCGGCAACCGGCTCGGCTGAGGATGAACGCTGAGGATGCACGGCTCCGGCATCTGCGGTAGATATCGGCGACCGTTCGACCATTCCCCGTGAGGCTGTGATGTCGGTGCCCGCTTGGTGAAGCTATGAGTGAGCCGCCGGACCCCGGTGCGCCGCCGGCCACCATGGCCGCGCCCTATTTTCGCTGGGCGATCACGCCGACCTATCTCGCGCACCTCTTCAAGGCGACGTTCAAGCAGCATCACCAATCCTGGGGCGCCACCGCCCGGCGCATGATCCCCGCGGATGGCGTGGTCTTCGATGTCGGCGCGCATGCCGGGCAGTACGCGAAAATCCTGTCTCGCCTGACCCCGCGCGGGCGGGTCTTCGCCTTCGAGCCGGGCAGCTATGCCCGCTCCATCCTGCGCGTCGCCCTCTACGTCAATCGTTGCCGCAATGTCGCGATCGTGCCGTTGGCGCTCGGCGAGCGCGAGGGCACGGCGATGCTGACGCTGCCCGTCAAGCGCCGCGGCGCCTACGGGTTCGGCCTCGCCCATCTCGGCCATGACACGCGATGGCGCGATGTCCGGCGCGAGGTCGTCGCGCTGACCACGATCGACCGCTTCGCCGCGATGACCAATCTCGACCGCCTCGATTTCATCAAGGCGGACATCGAGGGGTGGGAGATGCATGCTGTGCGCGGCGGGCTCGACACGATCCGGCGCTTCCGGCCGGTGATCATGATGGAGATGACCGTGGAGGCGCTGGCGCGCGCCGGCGATGACCTCGCCGCCGCGTACCGCTCGCTCGCGGAACTCGGCTACCGCCCGGCCGTGCTGGGCGCCGATGGCGAATTTCAGCCGGTCGCGAGTCCGACCGTCGGCGACATCTGGTGGCTGCCGCTGGGGCGCGCGCCAGCCTAGTTCGGCAGGTGCAGGCGCACGCGCAGGCCGCCTTGCGGCGACTCCTCGAGGGCGAGATCTCCGCCATGGCCGCGGGCCACGTCGCGCGCGATGGTGAGGCCGAGGCCGACGCCGCCGGTCTGCGGATTGCGCGACGCATCGAGGCGGAAGAACGGGCGGAACACGTTTTCCCGTTCCGCCGGCGGGATGCCCGGGCCGTCATCGTCGACGAGGATGTCGGTGCCGTCGGCCACGGCGAGCGCGGTCACCCAGATATGGCTGCCATAGCGCCGCGCATTGCCGAGGAGGTTGCCGAGGCAGCGCCGCATCGCGTCGGGCCGCAACGCCAGCATGTGTTCCTCCGGCAGCGCCAGAGAGATGTCGGCGCCGTCGCGCCGCACTTCGGCCGCCGCCTCCTCGATGAGCAGCGCCAGGTCGGTCTCGCGCGGCTGCTCCGGCCCTTCGCCGCGGGCGAAGTCGAGATAGCCCTCGACCATGCGCTCCATCGCCTGGACGTCGGTCTTGAGTTCCTCGACCGCCGGGCCCTCCTGCCCGAGCAGCTCGAAGGCCAGCCGCATGCGCGTCAAGGGCGTGCGCAGGTCGTGCGACACGCCGGCGAGCATCTCGGTGCGCTGGGTGATCTGGCGCTTGATGCGGTCGCGCATCTTGAGGAAGGCGGCCGCCGCCTGGCGTACTTCGGTCGCCCCCTCGAGCCTGAAGTTGGGCACGTCGCGACCCTTGCCGAAGCTTTCCGCGGCGTCGGCGAGGCGGCGCAGCGCGCGCACCTGGTTGCGCATGAAGAGCGAGGCGACGGCCAGCAGCACCAGCGACGAGCCGGCCATCCACAGCACGAAGATGTAGGTTGTCGGCGTGAACAGCCGCTTGCGCGGCGCCGCGACCTGCATCACCCCCTCGGGCAGCTCGATCGAGATGAGCATGTCGCGCGGATCGAAATCGGCGTCGATCTGGAAGGGCTGCCGCACGCGGTCGGTGATGGCGGCGGCGAGCGCTTCCTCCAAGTAGGTATGACCGGCTTCACGCACGCCCTTCGGCAGGCTCTCGCCCGGCCGGAACATGTAATAGAGCTCGGTCGCGTCGGCGGCGCGCGCGAACAGCGCGTCGAGCTCGGCCGGATTGTCGGCGTAGCGCATGGCTTCGAGCGTGAGCGCGATGTCGCCGGCGACGCTGGCCGCCAGGCGCCGCTGCACCGTGTCCCAGTGGCGGTCGTAGAAGATCCAGGTGGCGAGGAGCTGCGCCAGCACCAGCGGCAGGATGATGATGATGAGCGAGCGCCCGTACAGCGAGCGCGGCAACAGCCGCTTGAACCAGCGGCGGTGGCCGTCGCGGCGCGCGCCGGCGCGGCCGGCGCGCGGCAGCCGCGCGCGCCCGGCCTCGTCAATCCGGCTTGAGGACATAGCCTGTTCCCCGCACGGTCTGCAGATAGCGCGGGAATTTCGGATCGCGCTCGATCTTGCGGCGCAACCGCGTCACCTGCACGTCGACCGTGCGCACATTGCCGCTGAACTGCGCCTCCTCGGACAGCGCCTCGCGCGATACCGCCTCGCCGGCGCGCCGCGCCAATGCCATGAGGAGCGCGGTCTCGCCGGTCGTCAGATGGATGGGATCGCCGCCGCGGTAGAGCTCGCCGCGCGCCAGGTCGAGACGGCAGGCGCCGAAGCGGAACTGGGTCTGCGCCAGGCTCGGCTGCGGCACGCGCTGCAGGATATTGCGGATGCGCAGCACCAGCTCGCGCGGCTCGAACGGCTTGGCGAGGTAGTCGTCGGCGCCGCGCTCGAGGCCGTTGATGCGATCCTCGGGCTCGGCCATCGCCGTCAGCAGCAGGATCGGGATGCGGCTGTCCACGCGCACGCTGCGCGTGAAGCTCAACCCGTCCTCGCCGGGCATCATCACGTCGAGGACGAGGAGGTCGAAGGCGATGCTGGCGAGCTTGGCGCGCGCCTCGGCGGCATCGCCGGCGGTGGTGACGCGAAACCCCTGGTCGGCGAGATAGCGGCGCAGCAGCTCGCGCAGCCGCGAATCGTCGTCGACCACCAGGAGATGCGGTTCGCCGTCATTCATGGCGGCGCAGTATACATGCCGCGCGGCGCGCAGGCACGACGCGCCTGCTGCCGCCCCGTCGACGCCGTTCCCGGGCATGCGCAGTCATCGATGCCTCTTTACCCCGCACGCCAAGCGCAGAGCTTGATGCCGCGGAAGAAAGTGAATTCCTCGCGCACGATGGCGAAGCCGCACTCGAGCAACAAACGGCGAAGATTCGTGCTGTTGAAATAGAGCTTGTGATCCGGCGCACCCATGTCGGCGAAGTCGCGCTTGCGATATTCGCGGATATGCGGGGTCGTGAGATAAAGCAGCCCGCCCGGTTGCATGACCGAGGAGACCTGCTTCAGGAACAATCGGGGGTCGGCGGTATGCTCGATGACTTCCGAGCAATAGACGACGTCGAAGCGCCGCGCCCCGAACTGCTGCTCCTCGAGCAATCCAGCGACAAAGGTCCGGCCGGGGAATTGCCGTCGCGCCGCCTCGACCAGCGTGTGATTGACCTCGACGCCGACGGCACGGAACCCGGCGCGCTCGGCCGCCTCGACCATGAAGCCGAAATTGCTGCCGACATCGAGGAAATCATCGCCGCGCGACCAGCGTCGCAGGCGCGCGGCGCGACGGCGCGAGCGCGCCATCTTGGAGGCGAACTTGGCGCGATAGCCGTCGATATAGGAGCGGCCCATCGCCGCATCGTCTTTGCCACCAGCGGTTTCGGCCAGCGTGAAGGCGGCGGCGATCCGCACGAAGGCGCACGCCCGGCATTCCTCCCACGCGTAGCCCCGGTCGCGCGCCAGAAAAGCGAAGTCCTGGTTGCCGCAGACCACGCACGGGCTAGCCACGATCGACCGTCCTCCGACGCCACGCCATGCGGTGCAGTAGCACGGCCAGCCCGCGAGCGTCACGCCGAACTCTAGACTAGCTGCCAGACTAGGTGCCGCGCGGCGGCGTGCCGCGCTCGAAGCGGCGGCGGTCCGCCTCGTCGCTGATGATGCCGAGCATGACCTTGCGGAAGCCCTCGACCGCTTGCCCGCCGGCCTCGCGGTAGGCTTTGGCGATGCGCTGGCGCTGGTTCTCGGAGAGCTGCCGCTCGAGCTCGACGCCCTTCTCGGTGAGCTCGAGCAGGCGCTGGCGCCGGTCGCGGCTGCCGGGCCGCTGCCGGATGAAGCCCTGGCGCACCAGCTGGCCCAGCACGCGGCTCAGGCTCTGCTTGGTGATGCGCAGGATGCCTAGGAGGTCGGTCACGCTCATCTGCGGGTGGCGGCCGACGAAATAGATGACGCGATGATGCGCGCGGCCGAAGCCGTAGCGCGCCAGCATGGCGTCGGGTTCGGCGGTGAAGTCGCGATAGGCGTAGTAGAGGAGCTCGATGCCCTGGCGCAGCTCCTCCTCGCGGAGGAACAGGAGATTGGCGCCGGATTTTACGTCAGCCATGTTGACTTGTTTACATTGGACCGTTAAGGCGTGAGCGCGATAATGGACCACAAAGCCGGCGGAGACACGTGGAACGCGACATTTAAGCCCGGGGCCCGGCGCCCGAGGCTGCATTATGCAAACTGCGTCGTCGCGGGGAACCGGTCTATACTGGTTCGAGCAGGCCCGAGCCAAGCGAGCGGAAGTGACTGAGATGGACACGACGATCTCCTGGAAGGAACTGGGCTTCCGCTATCTCGACACCGGCGTTTTCGTCCGCGCCGATTTCCGGCACGGCGCCTGGTCGGCGCCCGAGCTGTGCTCGGGAGCGAGCCTGTCGATCCACATCGCCGCCACCTGCTTCCATTACGGGCAGGCCTGCTTCGAGGGGTTGAAGGCGTTCCGCCAGAAGAGCGGGCGCGTCGCCTGCTTCCGCGCCGACGCGCATGCCCGGCGCATGATCATGTCGGCCAATCGCCTCGTCATGGTGCCGCCGCCGCAGGAGCTGTTCCTCGAGGCGGTGCGCCTCATCGTCTCGCGCAACGACGCCTATGTCCCGCCCTTCGGCACCGGCGCGACCCTCTACGTGCGCCCGCTGCTGCTCGGCACCAGCGCGGTGATCGGCGTCCACGCCAGCGACGACTATAGCTTCATCGTCTTCGCCATGCCGGTCGGGCCCTATTACAAGAACGGCATGGTGCCGGTGCCGGCTTACGTGCAGGAGCGTTACGACCGCGCCGCGCCGCACGGCGTCGGCCACGTCAAGGCCGCCGGCAACTACGCCGCCGGCATGATCGGCGACCGCGAGGTCAAGGAGAAGGGCTATCCCGTCTCGCTCTACCTCGATGCCGCGACGCACACCCTCATCGACGAGTTCGGCACCTCGAACTTCATCGGCATCACCCGCGACGGCGCCTATGTGACGCCGAAATCGGAATCGATCCTCGAGAGCGTGACCAACGACAGCCTGCGCACCCTCGCCAAGGACATGGGCATGCGCGTCGAGCACCGGCCGGTGCGCTGGGACGAGATCGAGAATTTCGTCGAGATCGGCGCCTGCGGCACCGCCGCGGTGATCACGCCGATCTCCTCGATCACGCGCGGCGACAAGACGCTGCGCTTCGGCAGCGAGGACAAGCCCGGCCCGACGCTGAAGCGCCTCTACGACGCGATCCAGGCGATCCAATACGGCGAGAGCGACGACCGGCATAAATGGATGATGCCGGTGGGGTGAGCGGCGATCGCGCGCGGACGCATCGGCGTCGCTCGCGTGCTTAACTTCGCTCAATGATGGGGAGGATTTCAGACCCTTCGCGGACCACGGTCAGCGGCTCCATGATGATATCGGGCAGGAGGTGCGGGACTACCGATTCATCGGCCACGACAGAGCCACCGCCTGGCCAGAATAACATGCTGCCTGTACGTCGCAGAATATCGAAAAGACCGGTCCATAGTTCCGGACTCCTCGCCAGCCGGCTCACCATTAAATTCCAGATCTCCAGTTCGTCGTCGATATAGAGATCGGATCGCCCGCCATCCGGGAATTTAAGTTCCCAACATCCAGGATCGCGGCGATCGGCGAATGGAAAGGCCTCCTCCACGACAGCGCGGGGAAATCGAAACGGTTCGCTGTCTCGGTAGCACTGAAGGAAGACCTCGAAGCTCATGGCCTAGCGTTCCGGTGTTTCAGCGATTCGGGGGAGGGACGGACCGTCAGGCGGCCAGGACCGCACGTTGCTCGGCGCAAGCGCGGCTGCGCCGACTATAACGGCGGTCAACTCTTCTCGATACATTCCTCTATTTCGCGGCCGCTGCCGACAACCGTTGGCCTACCTAAAATTTTGATCATCTCCGGCGGCAGATGAGCGATGTGAGCTTCGTCAGCAACGACGGCGCCGCCGCCAGGCCAACAGAGCATCCCGCCCGTTTCTCGCAGGATGTCAAGGAGCCCTATCCATAATTCCGGGCTGTCCGCTGGTCGGTTGACGCAGGCATGGTCGATCTCATTCTGGTCGTCCTTGAGATAAAGGAAGGACGTGCCGCCGTTCGGGAAAGACAAGCTCCAGCAGTGATGGCTGCGGAACTCGATAAACTGGCCGAGAAACTTGTCGAGGACCGCCAGTGAGAACGGCGCCGGCTCGCCGTCCCCCGAAAGGTGCAGAGATACATGTCGAAGCTCACAGCGACCTCCCTTTAGGTGATCTTGCAACTGCGCTCGCGTCGGGTGGCCAGGGAAGGGCGTTGATCGGGGACAGAGCCGCATCGATATCGCGCGCGACGGCGACATGCGCCGGATTGTCGACACGGAAGGTCTCTTGAGTCGCCGTCATTAGCAGTCCGCGGTTCACTTGCTCGCAGATGGCCGAGTGCGGCGGCGCTATCTTGGCGGCGAACGGCGCGGCAAGATATGTGATCCAGCCGCCGTGAAAGCATGGCGTCGCGCGCTTCTCAAAGCTCGGCAGATGGGCGGAAAGTGCGTAAGGCCGGGCATACGCCCAAGTCGCGTTCCAGGTCTGCGCCAGGACCAGCAGCGTCGCCCTGAAGACGCGGAAATTGATCAGTGCAGCATTCGCCGGCTCGAGCGGCGGGAAAGCGACCGTTACCAGATTGTCGTAGGTCGCGCTGCCGGTATAGGCACCAGCCGTTCCGGCGACATGGATTTGGCATGGCCCTCGGTGGTCATTGTAGGTTCTGAAGGAATAACCGAAATCGACGATCGGCTCATGCTCGACGTCGCTGAGATTGCGTCCTTCCTTCTCAAGCCGCTCAGCAACGGTTTCTATCGTCAAGGACGTCATCGGGATCAGCTTCCGCCGCGAGATCCACGACCAGGTGGCGAAGAGCGGATCGATTTCGGCCAGCCCCTCATGCATGCGCAGAATCCGCGGCGCGATGGCGAGGGAGTTCTCCGGCCGCGGCCCCCAATAGGCCAGGATTTCGTATTCGGGGCTCATGGTTCGTCCGGTGGTGGCGTGTGGATGAGCGTCAGGTTGGGGAAGCGGCCTTGCCATCGCTCACGAAAGTGATCCGCGACCTCCGCTTCGGCGAAGTGCCACTCGACCCGATGGCCGCTCGCCAGCGCAGACCTGGATTGCCGTTTGGCTTGTTCGTCCAATTCAGCTTCCATGCTAGCCCAAACGACCGGATGCTGCTCTTCCAGCCTTTCCAGATAGCCGGGCCCCTTGGCTTCCAGCATCGTCCCGTCGCTCTCGCGGCACCCGTCGAAGCTGACGTCCTTTCCGGTCTCAGGATCCCGTAACTTGACGTCCAATCCGGGCGGCAGGCCCGTGATGAAGGCCTGATACTTTAGCGCTCGTTCCTTTCTCCCCTCGGTGCTCTCTTCTGTCGTATCCGGGCAGAGCTTTGGCCGCTCGTCTTGCCTATCCGGCGAACCCGACTTAGCATCCGGCAGCGTGTCGGGATCGAGGATGACGACGCTGCCGTCGACCTTGCGACCGATGGCATGACCGTCGTCGTCGCGGATGATGCCGCCGGCGTCGGGCCGCCCCTGGAAAACGAGGCTGCGACCGCCATCATTGTCCTGACGGTAAAGCCGAAGCCGGCCCGCGCCTTCGTCGTACTCGAAGCTTAGGTCCGGGCGGTCCGGCACCGTGCCTTGCGAGATTAGGCTGCGGTTGGTAGGGATGAAGATGGTGCTCAGAAAGGCGGCCGGCGCAGCGAAGCGGGCACCCAACTGGGCCAATGCGCGCAGCACCGCCGACGCGACGCGGCCCAGCAACGAAGGTTTGGGAAGGGTCGCCGGCTTCATCCGCGCCGCCGCGCCGCCCTCGCGCGCCCAGCGGCCACGTTCGTCGCGCAGCTGGTTGGGGTCGAAACCGTCCTTGAGCAGGTCCGAGGCGCGGCCGAGCCGCTGCAGGCGCGGCTCGTCGAGGCGGTCTATCGGAATCTCCAAACCGAGAAGCTGCGCCTTGACGAGATCGCCGCGATCGAGCGCCGCGACGATGCCGGAGAGCACGATCGGCAGGCGCCGCAGTCCTGCGTCGTCATCGAACAAGGCGCGCGCGAGAAGGGCGACGGCGTCGGGACCGGCGGGACGATAGCGGCCGCCCGGGAGGCGATGCACCAGGACGCAATCGGGGCCGAGCATCACGCCCTCGGCGTCGACCGCCAACCCTCGGCAGCCCGGCCCGTGGTCGTAGAGTCGTCGCATCGTCCCGAATGGCAGCACACCGGCCTCCGACCGCTATTTGCGTACATATAGAACAAATAGCGAACAACGTCAAGTGCGCTTTTCAACCGATCCGCAAATTTTTGCTCCGGGCCGTGCAGCTTTCCCGGCGTGTGCCACGCGATACACTGCAATTGAAGACCGGCACACCGCATCGGAGGCAGCCATGTCGATCCGCGTCGAGAAGGACGGGCCCGTGACCACCGTGATCATTGACCGGCGCGAGGCGAGGAACGCGGTCGATCCGGCGATGGCGCAGGAACTCGCCGACGCCTTCGCCGCCTTCGATGCCGATGACGACGCCAGGGTCGGCGTCTTCTGGGGCGCGCATGGCACGTTCTGCGCCGGCTTCGACCTCAAGGTGGCGGCGTCGCGCGAGGCGCCGGTCACGCGCGGCGAGGACGGCATCGGCCCGATGGGGCCGACGCGCCTGCTGCTCGGGAAGCCGGTGATCGCCGCCGTCTCCGGCCACGCGGTGGCGGGCGGGCTCGAGCTGGCGCTGTGGTGCGACCTGCGCGTCGTCGAGGAGGACGCCGTCTTCGGCGTGTTCTGCCGCCGCTGGGGCGTGCCGCTGATCGATGGCGGCACGGTGCGGCTGCCGCGCCTGGTCGGCCACGGCCGCGCCCTCGACATGATCCTCACCGGGCGCGCGGTGGGCGCCGCCGAGGCGCTGCAGATCGGGCTCGCCAGCCGCGTCGTGCCCAAGGGCGCGGCGCGGGCGGCCGCCGAGGCGCTGGCGCGCGAGCTGGCGGCGCTGCCGCAGCTCTGCCTCAGGAGCGACCGGCTCTCCGCCTACGAGCAGTGGGACCTGCCCTTCGCGGACGCCATGCGCAACGAGTTCCGCCGCGGCGCGCAGGTGCTGGCGAGCGGCGAGGCGCGCGCCGGCGCCGGCCGCTTCGCCGCCGGCGCCGGGCGCCACGGCGCCGCCTCACCCTGAGCGCGCGACGCGCGCCGTCGAAGGGCGTCTCATAAACCGGCCGAGCGCGCGGACCGGGGCGGCGCGGCGGCCCGCTTAACACAATGTTCACCGCCTGTTGCAAAGGTCCATTCCGATAATCACGGCTGGCGCCCAGGTCACCCGAGCGTCGCCACGAGCGCGAGACATTCGGATCCCGGGCCAATCCATCCTCGGCAAACGGCACATGAGCCTCGATCGTGACCTGAACCCGCGCGCGCCGGAGCTGCGGATCGCCGATGCTGCCGGCACGCTGCACCGAGCGGCGTGCGTCGCCGCCAATCTGGTCCTCGGGGCGCTGACGCTGTGGCCCTTGCTCTCGGCCGCCGTGCCGCCGCTGGTCGACTATCCCGACCACCTCGCGCGCCTGTGGGTCCTGCTCCATGCGAAGGATATTCCGGCGCTGGCGAGCAACTACATCGTCGATTGACGCTTGTCGCCGAACCTGGCGGTCGATCTGGTCGTGCCGCTCATCGCGCAGGTCCTGCCGCTCGAAGCCGCCGGTCGCCTGTTCATCGCCCTGACGATGGCGAGCCTTGTCCTCGGCACCGTCGCGCTGCAGCGGGCGCTGCATGGCCGCATCGGGCTTTGGCCGCTGTCCTCGCTGCTGTTCGTCTACAACAGCGTGCTCTACTGGGGCTTCGTCGGTTTCCTTTTCACGCTCAGCCTGGCCTTGCTGGCATTCGCCGCCTGGGTCGCGAGCGAGCCATGGCCGGCGCGGCGGCGCATCGTCATCTTCTCGCTGCCGGCAAGCCTGCTTTTCATCTTTCACCTGTTCGGCTTCGGCGTCGACGGCCTGCTCGTCGCGTCCTATGAGCTCGGCCGGCCGCGGGAGCAGCGGCGGCGGTCTGCGCACACTCTCTTCGCGGCGCTGACAAGGCTGGCGCAATTCGTCCCGGCGGGCTTGATGTGGCTGGCGACGCTGGGAAATGGCGGGACCGGCCATACCCGCGTCCACCTCGAATACAAGATCATGGACCTTGTGGCGCCGATGACATTCAGCTGGCGGCCGGCGCCGCTGGATTGGGCGGTGCTGGTCGTCGCCGTCTTCTTCCTGTTCTATGCCAGGGCGAGCGGGGCCTTCAGATTGGCGCCGACCATGCGCTGGCCGATCGCCGCCATGATCGTCGCCGCCGTGCTGATGCCCGATTGGCTCAGCGGCAGCTGGGCGGCGGATCTTCGCTTGCCGGTCGCGTTGGCTTTCGTGGTCGTCGCCAGCCTGCGATTCGACGGCGCGCGGCGCGCGTCGATCGGCTGCTTCGCGGCGATCGCTCTCGTGCTGCTCGGAGCGCGTGTTTGGGCGGTGTCGCAAAGCTGGCGCGATGCGGATCGCCGTTTCGCCGAATTCCGCGCCGCGTCGCGCACGGTGCCCGAAGGCGCGCGGCTGCTCGTGGTCGAGACGCCGATGACCGCCGAGGAAGGCCGCATCGAG
>DASWFH010000413.1:0-1945 GCA_036394355.1 Allostellaceae bacterium
CGGCTGGATCATGTCGCAGGTCGACATTGCCGGCGGCGCCGTCGCCGGGCGCATCGCGCGCGGCCGCGTCGCCACGGTGGCGGTGAAGGAGTTCGTCTTCAAGCAGCGGGTGCAGATCGGCGACCTGCTGTCCTTCTACGCGGAGGTCGAGCGCATCGGCAAGACCTCGGTCTCCGTAAAGGTCGAGGTGTATGCCGAGCGGCGTCCCTCGGACCCGCATGTGGTGAAGGTCACCGAGGCGACGCTCACCTATGTCGCGATCGACGGCGCCGGGCAGCCGCGCCCGGTGCCGCGCGACTGATTGCTGCTCGACCCGACAGCGCTCGCCCTGGTCGCGGCGCTCGGGTGCATCGCCGCGATCGTCGGCGGCATGGGCGGCTTCGGCACCGGCATCATCCTGACCGCGGCGCTCGCGCCCTTCATCGGCGTCAAGGCGGTGATCCCGGTGCTCGCGGTGGCGGGCGCGATCATCAACGGCGGACGCTTCTGGTTCTATCGCCATAGCCTGCGGCGGCGCCAGCTCGCGCTGGTGCTCGCGTCTTCGCTGCCTTTCCTCGTGCTCGGCACCTGGATCTACAGCGCGCTCGACGCGCGCGCCGTCGGCACGGTGCTCGGCATCGTGGTGATCGCGTCGGTGCCGCTGCGCCGGGCGCTCAACCGCCGCAAGATGGCGCTCGGCAACACCGGCCTTGCGGTCGGCTCGACGGTGTTCGGCCTCGCCAGTGGACTGACCAGCGGCGTCGGCGTGATTCTCATCTCGCTCCTGCTCGGCACCGGCATGTCCGGCTCCGCCGTGCTCGCCACCGATGCGCTCGCAAGCGTCGTACTCGATGTGTGCAAGGCGGCCCTGTTTCAGCGCTTCGCGCTGCTCGACGAGCAAATCTTCGTCACCGGCGTCGTGATCGGCGTCGCCACCGTACCGGGCAGCGCAATCGCCGCCTGGCTCGTGAACCGCATGCACGCGCATCTGCATGTCCTCTTCCTGGAAAGCCTGATCCTCATCGGCGGCGCCTCGCTCCTTTGGAACTCATGGAGGTAACGCTCACCGCTGCGGACGGCTATGCGCTCGGCGCCACGCTCTACGGCTCAGGCAGCCGCGCGGTGCTCGTCATGTCGGCCACCGGCGTGCCGCAGTCCTACTACGCGAAGTTCGCCGGCTACCTCGCCGAGCGCGGCTTCACCGTGCTCACCTTCGACTATCGCGGCATCGGCCGCTCGCTTGCCGGTAAGGTCAGCCAGGTCGTCGCGCGCATGCGCGACTGGGCACTGCTGGATGCCGCGGCAGCCTTCCGCTTTCTTCCCCAATCACCGGTGCTGATCGTGGGCCACAGCTTCGGCGGCCAGGCGCTCGGGTTGCTTCCCGAGCCGGAACGCATCGCGGCCGCGCTGGTCGTCGGCTCGCAGAGCGGCTATTGGCGCCACTGGCCCCCGCTGGGCCAGGCCTGGATGTGGCCAGTGACCCATGTCGGCATGCCGGCGGTGACCAAGCTCCTCGGCTACTTTCCCGGCTCGCGATTGGGCTTCGGCGAGGACCTGCCGCCGGGCGTGGCGATCGAGTGGGCGAGCTGGTGCCGAAATCCGCGTTATCTGGTCGGCGCGCTCGGCGTCGACGCGGCGTACGCGCGCCTGCGCGCGCCGCTTCGCGCCTATGCGATCAGCGACGACCGGTTCGCGCCCTTGCGCGCCGTCGATGCGCTCGGCGCGCTGTATCCAAATTCACGGTGGGAAACCCGCAAGGTGGCGCCGCGCGAGCTCGGGGTGAAAAGCATCGGCCACTTCGGCTTCTTCCGCGAGCGCTTTCGCGATAGCCTGTGGCGCGAATCCGCCGACTGGCTGGAGAGGCGATGAAGGAGCTCGAGGGAAAAGTGGCCGCCGTCACCGGCGCGGCGAGCGGCCTCGGCCGCGCGATGGCGCTCGCCTTCGCCGATGAAGGCATGCACGTCGC
>DASWFH010000414.1:0-3673 GCA_036394355.1 Allostellaceae bacterium
GCCATCGCCATGGCGGCAAGGAGGTTTCTCAGCACGCCTTCACCTTACCCTAGAATTCTGGCTCTCGTTCAGGAGCGCGCACATGGAAATCGGCATCGTCGGTCTGGGCAGAATGGGCGCCGGCATGGCGCGGCGGCTGGCGCGCGCAGGCGTGCACGTCATCTGCTACGACCAGGCCGACGCGGCGCGCGGCGCGCTCGCCGCAGAGCCCAACGTCGCCTGTGCCGAGAATCTGGCCGCGCTCTGCGCTCGCCTTGACGGAGAAAGAGTGGTGCTGCTCATGCTCCCGGCAGGCGCCGCGGTCGAGGACACGATCCTCGATCTGCTGCCGCTGCTTTCGGCCGGCGACACTCTGGTGGATGGCGGCAACAGCTATTACCGCGACTCCAAGCGCCGCGCGCTCGCGCTGTCCCAGCAGGGGCTGCGCTATGTCGACGCTGGCGTTTCGGGCGGCGTGCACGGCCTCGAGCACGGCTATTGCCTGATGCTCGGCGGCACGCCGAAGTCGATCGAGATCTTCGCGCCGTTCGCGAAGATCCTCGCCGCCGACCCCAAGCAGGGCTGGCTGCACTGCGGCCCGAGCAGCGCCGGCCACTACGCCAAGATGATCCACAACGGCATCGAGTACGGCATGATGCAGGCGCTTGCCGAGGGCTTCGCGCTCATCGCCGCGCGGCCCGAGCTTGACATCGACCCGGCGCGGCTGGCCGAGACCTGGCGCCACGGCAGCGTGGTGCGCTCCTGGCTGCTCGATCTGTGCGCTGCGATCCTGAAGGAAAACGAGGATCTTTCCGGCATCGCGCCGATCGTCGACGATTCGGGCGCCGGGCGCTGGACCGCGGTCGAGTCGATCGAGCTCGGCGTCCCGGCCCCGGTGATCATCACCGCGTTGATGTCGCGCTTCTCCAGCCAAGGCCGCTCGGACCACGCGCGCAGGCTGCTCGCGATGATGCGCACCCGCTTCGGAGGCCACGCGGTCCACAAGCCGTCATGATCGTGATGGTGATGGGGGTATCGGGCGTGGGCAAGACCACCGTCGGCAAGGCGCTCGCCCGCGAGCTCGGCTGGCACTTCATCGATGCCGATGGCTACCACCCACCCGCAAACGTGGCGAAGATGGCCGCCGGCATCGCGCTCGACGACGCGGATCGCCGGCCCTGGCTCGAGACGCTGAATCGCGTTGTGAGAAAAGAGAAAAACGCCGTCCTGGCCTGCTCGGCGTTAAAGGAAGCTTATCGAAGCCGCATCACCGATGGCCTCGCCCGTTTCGAGATCGTGTACCTCCACGGCAGCTTCGAGCTGATTGCCGCGCGTCTCGCGGAACGGCCTCACCACTACATGCCCGCCTCGCTCCTCCGAAGCCAGTTCGCGACACTCGAGCCGCCGGCCAAGGCGATCGACATCGACGTCGCTGCAGCGCCTTCAGCCTGCGTCACCGCCATCCTGGCGCGGCTATCGACCTAGAACGGCGCCTTCGCGCCGCGGATCTGCGCCGCCACGCCAGCCGCCGGGCACGCGTTCGATGCCGTGCAGGCCGCTCACCAGCGGCACCGTTTCGACCTGATGGCCCCTGCGTCTCAATGACCCCGCAAGCGATTCATAGGAAGACCCCTGTTCCAATGAAGTGGGGCCGTTGCGGCTGCCGAAGTTGGGCACCTCGATCGCCGCCTGGATGTCGCGGCCCCAGTCGAGCGCGGCGACCAGCGTCTTCGCGACGTAGTTGATGATCCAAGGCCCGCCCGGAGAGCCGAGCACCATGTGCAGCGTGCCATCGCGCTCGAACACCAGCGCCGGCGCCATGCTGCTGCGGGGCCGCTTGCGCGGCTGCACCTCGTTTGCCGAACCGGGAACGAAATCGAAGTCCGTGAGCTGGTTGTTGAGCAGGAAGCCGCGCACCATGATGCGGCTGCCGAACGGATTCTCGACGGTGGTGCTCATGGCGACGACATTGCCCTCCGCATCGACGATCGAGAAGTGGCTGGTGCCGTTCGCCTCGGTATCGCCCGGCGCTGCCTGGCGCATGGATCGCTCGCCGATGAGGCGCGCTCTGCGGTCGAGGTACCTTCCATCCAGAAGTTCTCGAATCGGAACCGACACAAAGTCCGGATCGCCGAGGTAGCGAGCACGATCGGCGTAGGCGAGCCGCCCGGCCTCGGCGAAGAGATGCACCGCGGCGGCGGAGTCGGGCGCTGCCCGCTCAAAGCCGGCGCGCTCGAGCAAACCCAGGATCTGCAGCACGGCGACGCCGCCGGCGCTCGGCGGGCCCATCGTGCACAGGCGCCATCGGCGGTAGGGCCCGCAGACCGGCTCGCGCTCCAGCGCGCGGTACCCGGCGAGATCCTGCTCGGACAGATCGCCCGGCTTCGGATGCGAGCGCACCGCGCGCACGATGTCGGCGGCGATCGGCCCGCGGTAGAAAGCGTCCACGCCCTCGCGCGCGACCGTACGGAGTGTGGCGCCGTACGCCGCATTCACGAGCCGCGTACCTTCCGGCTTGGCCCGGCCGTCCGCGCCGTAATAGAGCTTCCTTGCAAAGGCATCCTGCTGCAGGAAGCGCTCGCGCTCGAGCACTGCGTGCAGCCGCGGCGACATGACGAAGCCCTCCTCCGCAGCAAAAATCGCGTATTGCAGCAGCTCGCTCCATGGCAGGCGCCCATGCTGCCGGTGCGCAAGCTCGAGCAGCCGCAGCACGCCCGGAACGCCCACCGAGCGCCCGCCCACGGCGGCTTCGAAGAATTCCATGGGTTTTTTATGCGCATCCAGAAAACGGTCCGGCCGTGCAGCCGCCGGCGCCGTCTCGCGGCCATCGTAGGTGCGAAGCCTTTTCTCCTGCTCCGACCAGTGCAGCAGGAAGGCGCCGCCGCCGATCCCCGAGGATTCCGGCTCGACCAGGCCGAGGACCATCTGCACGGCGACCGCGGCGTCGAGCGCCGTGCCGCCGAGCTGCAGCACCGAGTAGCCGGCCTCGGCCGCGAGCGGATGCGCCGCGGACACCATGAATTGCCTGGCAGTGACCGCGTCTCGCGCATCGGCGACAAGGCAGAAAAGAAAAAGGGCAGCCGCAGCCGCCCTTCCTAGCCAACTTACTTTGAACATCTTCACACCATCAGGGGAACAATAAGGAGCGCGACGATGTTGATGATCTTGATGAGCGGGTTGACGGCCGGGCCGGCGGTGTCCTTGTAGGGATCGCCGACCGTGTCGCCGGTCACCGCCGCCTTGTGCGCGTCCGAGCCCTTGCCGCCGTAATGGCCGTCCTCGATGAATTTCTTGGCGTTGTCCCATGCGCCGCCGCCGGTGCACATCGAAATGGCGACGAACAGACCGGTGACGATGGTTCCCATGAGGACGCCGCCGAGCGCCTGCGGCCCGAGAACGAGGCCAACCACGATCGGCACCAGCACAGGCAGGAGCGACGGGATCATCATTTCCTTGATGGCGGCGCGCGTCAGCATATCGACGGCGGTACCGTACTCGGGCTTGGCGCGGCCTTCCATGATCCCCGGGATCTCCTTGAACTGGCGGCGCACTTCCAGCACCACTGCGCCGGCGGCGCGCCCGACGGCTTCCATCGCCATGGCGCCGAAGAGGAAGGGCACCATGCCGCCGATGAACAGGCCGACGATCACCAGGGGGTTGGAGAGATCGAAGCTGAGGCTCTTGCCGGCGGCTT
>DASWFH010000415.1:0-11615 GCA_036394355.1 Allostellaceae bacterium
ATCGCCCTGGCCCACCAGCATGGAGAAGACGACGAAGCCGCAGGAGCCGAGCGCGACCAGAGCATTCGTCTTGAGCCCGGCCATCTTCTGGTTCCATTGCCGCTCGAAGCCGATCGCCGAGCCGAGCAGCAGCGCCAGCCCCAAGCGGCCGGCGGTGTCCAGGAGACCCAGGGTGTTTATCGGTATCCTCCCTCACCCAGCTCTGACCGGCGATAGATACTTCGCGACAGTCGCGCCACATTGACCGTCAGGGGCGCCCTCGCGGCGGCTTCTTCGTTTACGGCGAACGCACTGCTTTGTTCACGCCGTTGTGATTGAGGCATCGCCGAACGGTCTCTTCAGCGCACGCTCGATTATCAGAATGCCCGTGCCGTGCATAGATCCACCACGCAGATGATGCTGGGGTGAGGTAAGTCATAATGGAACACCAAGACAGTTCGGGAGCTTGCACTGCACTTTCGAATCGGTGGGCCAGCGGAGACAGACCCCTTCCTCTGCCGAGAGCTTTACGAACTGGCGAATATCTGTGAGGTGAAGGCCGGCCGCGTCGATCGCCATTTGGAGGTGTGTGGTTCGGTCCGTGCCGCATCGCGCGGGCGAACGATCGTCTCGATTGGGCGCATAACCGACAGGCGTGCACGCTACCCATTGGGTTGTCAGCGGCGACATCGGCGGCTCACCACCGAGCTCGCCCCGCTCCAGGGCGGCTTGGCCCCCAGCCGGTGCACTCGGACCAGGCTGTTCAGGAAGTGAGATTCCATGACCCGAAAGTTCACCAAATTGCTTGACGCGTCGTACGACTGCCAACCTTGGGGCAAGCCCGGCTTCGAGCCACCACTTTGCGAGGTGCTCGCGGACCCGCTCGTTCATGCCGTCATGCGGCGCGACGGCGTGAGCCGCCCCGCGTTGGAATCCGTGATCGCCCATGCCCAGCGCCGGAGACCGGGGCATTGATCGTCTGCCCTGATGGCTTAAGCACCGCCGCAAGCTTGCTTATGAAACCAGGCGAGACGATGCGTGCAAAGGGCGACAACGAGGGCGCCGAGACTTAGCTGCGCATCAGCGTCGAGATCGACGCTTGGTCATTGGCAAATGGAGTTCAAGCCATCGTCACCGACCCGTGATCGTCACAGTGATCCTTGTGCGGATGGTGCAGGTGATCACCGACGAGATAATCGACATAATCACCATGCGGCACGGCCTCGTGACCGCAGGTTGGACCATGCTGGTGCGCCGCATCGTGACCTCCGCAGCGGTGCTCCGTCGTGCAGCGCTCGGGATTTTTCGCGCTTATCCCGATGACGTGCTCGTCGACATGGTCGCGATGCGGATGATGCAGATGCTCATCATGCAGGTAGTCGACGTGACCGTCATGGCGGATGGCGGTGTGACCGCATCCGTCACCGTGCCGATGCGTGTGCTCGGCGTGAGTCGCATGGGTGCTGGTCGTCATGAATGGCCTCCATTAACGTCGTCCCATTCGAGGAACGCAGCGGCATGATCTATTGCTACGCATGATCCGCAGGAGGTACTTGCTTGTCGAGTGAGCGGGCGAGATTATGCGCCAGGCCTTCATTGGTCAACCGACATTCACGTCTCCAAGAGGTGAAACCTCCCTGTTCATCCTGGCCCCCGGCCCCGTGCCGGGGCCATTTTTTTGTGGCAGGGCTCGGAGTCACGGCGCAGCGACGGGCGAGCATCGAGACTGCACCACTGCAGGTGCGGCACCGACGCCCGCGAGCGATCAACGGCCGTTACGATGATCATCCCATTCTAGGACGGATTCATTGGTCAAACCATGACCATCCTTATTGCAGGTGCCGGGCGGAACGAGCAACCGGTGCCGCGAACCTCGTGCCGACGGCGCCCGGTTCCGTCGCAGCCGAGGCTTTGCGCAAGCTGCCCAACCCCGCTTGACCAGCCACGCCGCTCATGCCTGCCGCGGCCTCGGCCGGAGATGGACGGGATCGAGGTGTGATCCGAGCGCTCTTGGCCGAACGGCCGGGTCTGCCGATCATCGCTGTCAGCGGCGTTCACGACCTGACGTTGGCGACAACTCTCGGAGCAAAGGCGGGCCTCAGAAAGCAGCGCCCGCGACCTTGCCCCCGTCGTTGGCGACGGGGGCGCTTGTTCCCCGGCATGACCAGCACGCCCGAGATCGGGTGCCCCAATACGACGACCGTTGACCATCTGCTACCGCGGCAGCGATCGAGCATGGAACCGGGTAGGGGCCAGCGACCGCTGCAACAATGACCGCGCTGCGGCTCCCCCCTGGCTTGAGCTGCACACTAAGGCGCGCAGGAGGTGCCTGACACGGCGTCCGGAACGCCGCTTGGGCAGATGACGCTGCCGCCGATCCGTTCCCTGCGGACGTGCCAGTTGAGATTCCGCCCGCGGTCGGCATTGTGTTGATGCTGCCCGACGAGGCGTTGCCCGGCGCCGCTGACCGCGAGCCGAGAGTCGCGAAGCCGGGGGATATCGACCCAACGACTCCGGTGCCCGTTGTCGCCGTCGCCGAGGACGCTGCGCCCTGCGGCGTCACCGTCGTGGGTGCCGAAGGGGTCGCTGCCGAGCCGATAGACGTGGTTGTGCTGGCCGGGGCGCTTGTAATAGTGCCGTTGCTTGTCCCGGTCTGTGCGCTGACTTGGCCTGCCGCGGGCACGGCGAGCCCTGCGCTGAGCAGCAAGGCAAATCTAAATGAGTGCGCCATCGCCATACCCCCGGAACGGATGACAACCGTTCGAACGATAATCTCGGCGCCCAGTTCCGTCTGGCGCGGGCGGCGGACCAGCAGATCGGTGTATGACTGGAGCGTCGCGTCCGCAACATCGACCTGCGGCGAGTGCCATGAGAAGGCGATGGCCTCTGCCGCGCCACCAGCTGCCCGGCGCCTGGGCAAGCACGCGTTCTTTGATTCGAATTGTGCAGGCATGCCGATTTTTTAATTCGCGGAATTAATTCCTGGAAATTTGTAAATTCGGGCTGCGACGGGTGAGGACGGTTTTGAATTATGCGCTGTGGGCAGCCTGTTGCTCTCACTAGCCCTGCGCCATGGTGAGAATAAAACGGGCGGAGAGTGCCGTGATAGCGCCCTCAGGGACTTCGCTACCCCACTGGAAAGGCCAGCTCTCTGCCGTTCCGAAATCTGGCTGGGCAAGTCCCCGTACCACCGCCAGCACAAAGAAAGGCGGGAAAACGCAGTTTCCCGCCGAAGTCGAACAGAGAGGCTTCACGTCTGGGAGACGTGAGGATCCGAAGACCCTCTTTCCGGGCTGTGACGCCCGGAAACGGCTGCCGCGTTCGACCGCGGCGAAATTCCTAAGGCGACGATGAAGCGGTCCGGCGGAAAGGCCACCGGAAATTTGCGCTGGCACGGTTGCAAAAACTGCATCCCTTTTCCGCGCCACCAAAGCGCGAAACCAAATCGCGCGTGGAGCGTTGGTGAGGCGATGCCATCAACCGACGGTTCCCCCATGGTCGAGCAGATTCTCGATCGTCCCGCCGAGGAGCGGCGGGCTGCCAGCGAGATCGGCAACGGCTTGGCGCCGTCCGCCCCGGCGCTAATTCCCGGCTGGCGCTGCCTTCCCGGCGCGGTGATCCGCGCCGGTGGCGAGGAGGACCCGGTGGATCTCGCGGCGCTGCACGCCGCCCGCGGTGTGGCGCTGATCGCTTTCCTCGACGAAGGGCAGGAAGCAAGCCCAGAGGAGGCGCGCGACGCGCTGCGCACGATGCTGCGCGACGAGGGGCTGCAGCGGCGCTTTCCCGGCGAGCTCCCCATCGTCGCGTTGCCGGTGCCGCGCGCGGCGCTCGCGCAGCTTGCCGCGACCGTCGAGCATGCCTTCTCGGGCATGTCCGCGCCGACGCTGCCGGCCGGCTGGATCGATTGGCTCGCCGAGCGGGTGGCGGCGGAGCGGCCCTCTGCCGCGCCCGCGGCGCCTCGGCTGCTGGCGCCGTGCCGCGACGAGCCGATGCCAGAAAAGGTCGTATCGGCGCTCCCGCTCACCGCGGCAGCAGAGCCGGCGATGACCGCAGCGCCGCCGCGGCTCCTGGCGCCGCAGCGCGACGTTCCGACGCCCGCGAAGGCGGGCGGCGGGATCGTCCTGGCGGCGCCGGCGCGTGTCGAAACGGCCCCAGGGAAGGCGACGCGCGACAGCGAGATCGCCGTGCCGAGCGAGACGCCGCCGCTCTCCGAGACGGAGCCACGGCATAATTGGCTCGACTGGGGCGCGACGCTGGGCTTTGCCCTCGGCATGGTCGCGGCGCTGATCGCCGGCCTCGCCGCGTTGCTGCGCAACGGCCGGCTGTTCTGACGCGCCCGCCCGCCGTCAGCTGTTCTTGCCCTCCGTCACCTTGCGCAGCAGGAAGTCGCGGAATACCGCGATGCGCTTCGACGAGCGCAGTTCCTCCGGATAGACGAAATAGGCCTCGACTTCGGGCCCGGTAAGCTCCGGCAGGATGCGCACGAGGTTCGCGGTTTCCTGCGCCATGAAATCCGGCAGCGCGGCGATGCCGAGGCCGCTGTCGACGGCGCGGAAGATGGCATAGACGTTGTTGACCATGAAGATCGGCTGGCGGTCGATGCCGGCGCGCGCGCCGACTTCGGCGAGCCAGTTGATGTTGCGCACGGGACGCCCGTCCTGGCCGTAGATGATGAAGCGGTGCTTGTCGAGGTCCTCGGCCTTCTGCGGCATGCCGAAGCGCTTCAGATACTCGGACGAGGCGTAGATGTGGTAGCGCACGGTCATGAGATGGCGCTGCACCAGATCGGGCTGGCGCGGCGGCGACATGCGGATAGCGACATCGGCCTCGCGCATGGATAGGTCGAGCTCGCTGTCGTCGACGACGAGGCTGACCTGGATCTCGGGATAGAGATCGACGAACTCGCGGATGCGCGGCGTGAGCCAGGCCGAGCCGAATGACACCGTCGTCGTCACCTTGAGCGGGCCCTTGGGGCGTTCCTTCGATTCCGACAACATCGCCTCGGTCATCGCCAGCTTGGAGAAGACCTCGCGCGCGGTGCGGTAGAGCAGTTCGCCCTGCTCGGTGAGGATGAGGCCGCGCGCATGGCGGTGGAACAACGGCACGCTCAGGCTCTCCTCGAGCGCGCTGATCTGCCGGCTGACGGCCGACTGGCTCAGATTGAGCGCCTCGCCGGCATGAGTGAAGCTGCCGGCTTCGGCGACGGCGTGAAACACCCTGAGCTTGTCCCAGTCCATGCGTCGTTGTCCTTCGCAGCGCGCTGCGCCAGGTGTCCGGCCGCCGATTCGGGCCGGTGCTATTCCGCCGCTTTGAGCGCCGCCGCCGCTTCCTCGGCGGCGAGGAATTTCTCGGCCTCGAGCGCCGCCATGCACCCCATGCCGGCGGCGGTAACCGCCTGGCGAAACACCTTGTCCTTCACATCGCCGGCGGCATAGACGCCGGGCACGTCGGTCGCGGTCGATTCGGGCCGAGTGATGATGTAGCCCTCGGCGTCGAGCGCGAGCTGACCTGCGAAGATGCCGGTGACAGGCGTGTGGCCGATGGCGACGAAGACGCCGTCGGTCGGCACGATCGCGCTCTCGCCGGTCCTGACATTGACGATGCGCACGCCGGTGACGCGTGGCGGCTCCTTGTCGCCGACGATCTCCTCGACGACGCTGTCCCAGATGACGCGGATCTTCGGATTGGCGAAGAGCCGCGTCTGCAGGATCTTTTCCGCGCGCAGCTGGTCGCGGCGGTGGATCAGGGTGACGCGCGTGGCGTGGTTGGTGAGGTAGAGCGCCTCCTCGACCGCGGTGTTGCCGCCGCCGATCACCACGACCTCGCGGCTGCGGAAGAAGAAGCCGTCGCAGGTGGCACAGGCCGAGATGCCGAAGCCGCGGAACCTTTCTTCGCTGGCGATGCCGAGCCAGCGCGCTTGCGCGCCGGTGCAGATGGCGAGGGCGTCGGCGATATAGACGTCACCGGTGTCGCCGATGCAGGTGAAGGGCCGCCGCGAGAGGTCGACGCTGACGATCATGTCGCTGACGAGGCGCGTGCCGACATGCACCGCCTGCTTCTCCATCTGGGCCATGAGCCAGGGGCCCTGGATCACGTCGGCGAAGCCCGGGTAGTTCTCGACATCGGTGGTGATGGTGAGCTGCCCGCCCGGCTCCAGGCCCTGGACGAGGATCGGCTGCAGATTGGCGCGCGCGGCATAGATCGCCGCGGTATAGCCCGCCGGCCCGGAGCCGATGATCAAAAATTTTGTGTGATGGCGCTGGGTCATCGAAGGTTCCGCGAATACCGCCGACTAGAAGCCGAACATGTGGTCGAGGCTGAACGCGCCGCCTTCGGCGAGGAGGCCGTGATAACCGAAGAGGCGGCACGTCGCGTCACGGACAATGATATAGGGATTGGCGCCCGCCCGGTCACGCGTGGCCCGGTCGAACGCCTCGTGGTAGCGCCAGAACAGCGACCCCGAGCAGGGGATAGCGACACGCTCGCGCGCCACCTCGGTACCGCCCGCATCGTGCAGCACGAGATCGGTGGTGCTCTTGGCGTGCCACGGTGTCGACGCCGCATAGATCAGATGGCACAAAGTGTCGTGCGGCTGCTCGCCGAGGCGGAGGAAGAGCCGCGTCGAGAGGCCCGGCGGGCGGCCGGCATAGGATTGCGGCTCGCCCTTGTAGGTGAGCGCGGTGTTGAAGACATGCGCGCCGAAGCTGGTCTCCGCGGTGTGTCCGCTGGCGCGGTGCTCGTAGCGGAACAGGCCGTGCAGCCAGCCATCGGCGCCGTCGCCGGCGGTGAAATCGTAGACCAGCTCGAAATGCCCGTAGCCCGACGGCAACGCGGCGCCGTCGATGACGTCGTCGATATCGACCGCCACCGAGTCGCGCCGCAGCAGCCGGCCGAAGCGGCGGCGCGCCGTCTCGCGGCCGGTGCCATCATAGAGGATGAGCTCGGTCGGCAGCTCCTCTTGTGTCGTCGCCATCGGCGTCGGCAGCGCCAGCGAGCGCCAGGTGTCGCGCGGCAGCACCGGGGCCGGCAGCAGGAAGCCTTTGCCGAGCATGTTGCCGAGCTCGCCGATGCGCGGGTCGGGCTTCAGGTCGGTGCGCTCGACATTGACATGGGCGATGCGGCGCTTGCCGCGCCCGGTCACCTCGTAGCGCGGCCGCACCACGTATTTGCCCGCGCGAATCTCGAGCTGCTGCGGCCAGCGGGCCTGCGGCAGCAGCTTGGCGATATCGAGCGCATAGCTCGCGAAGGGCGCGATCGGCCGCTCGATGGCCTTGACCGCCGCGTCGCCCATCAGGTTGAGGCCGATCGAGCCGGCGGGGATCGCGCAAGGCTGGCTGTTCTGCACCCACAGCGTGACGGTTTCGCCCGCGGCGGGCGCGGGTAGCCCGGCATAGAAATCGGCCGGCCAGGAATTGGCGTCATGCGTGCAGGAGAGGCACGCATCGGCGCTGTCGCCGAACGTATCGAGCGCATATTTCACGACATCGTGGCCGACGGCGCCGACGACATGCATGAAGAGCTGGCCGGTGAACGCCGGCAGGCCGAGGCGGGCGCGGATGGCGCGGCTGTCGAGCACGATCGAGGCGCTGCCGGGGGGCACCGCCTCGCGCCACTCGGCGAGTTCTTTGCCCGCTTCGTCATAGAGCAGGAGCCACAGCGCCAGCTCTCGCGCGCCATAGCCCGCCCAGTAATTCGCGGTGACGAGTCGCGTGTGCAGCCCGTCCTGGTCGCGGAAGAAGACGAAGTTGGTGGCAAAATTGAGCGGATCGAGATAACGCCGCATGTTCGACAGCAGCGCGTCGGGCAACCGGATCGCGTCGAGGCTCACCACCTCGGCGCCCGGCGGCAGCAGGTGGCGGATATGATCGACGATGCGCGCCGCGTCGAAGGCGACGACGAAGACGAGGCGCGCGCCGCTCTCGCCGACCTCGGTCACTGGCTGTGCGGGGCGTCCCAGCACCGGTCGGCCGATTGCTGTCACGTCCTGGACGAAGCAGCCTGCGACATCGAGCCGCGACAGGTCGTAGAGGTCGGAAAGCCCGTCGACGCAGCCGTCCGGGTCGTAGATCGCCACTTTGCCGCGGTCGAGTCGGCGCGTCAGCTCACCCATGGCGCGCGCCGCCAGCGGATGCGTCACCGCCTTGAAGAACGCGTTGCCGCCGCGGCTGTTGCTGAAAGTCTCGATCCTGAGTTGCATGCGCGCGATTCTGCCGGTCGAAAGCCGTGACCATCACTTAGCAACGGACACCGCCGAATGCTAGACCGTATTCCCTAAGGCTTTCGGGCAAAGGGCTGGCGGCAGCGGCGAACCGTCGCTAGGCTTCGCCGCCATGACGGTCCAGGGAGAACGGTTGACGCCAGCGGCGGCGGTCGAGGAACGGTCCTGGCGTCTGGCGCTTTGGGCAGCGTTCGCGGTCACGGTGGCGCGGCTGGTGTGGCTGGCGTTGGGCCGTGCCGACCTCTATCCGGACGAGGCGCAGTACTGGCTGTGGTCGCTGCACCCGGCGCTCGGTTACTACTCGAAGCCGCCGCTCGTCGCCTGGCTCATCGCCGTCACCACCGCTGTGTTCGGCGAGGACGAGCTCGCCATCCGCCTGGCTGCGCCGCTGCTCCATTTCGGCGCCAGCCTCGTCATCTATGCCATCGCGCGCCGGCTCTACGATGCGCGCGTCGCGATGTGGTCGGCGATCGCCTACGCGACGCTGCCGGGCGTCTCGGCCTCGGCGACGCTCATCTCGACCGACGCGCCGCTGCTGTTCTGCTGGGCGGTGGCGCTCTACGCCTTCATCCGCGCGCGCGAGCCCGGCGGCGAGCGTTGGTGGATCGCGGTCGGCATCGCCGCCGGCGTCGGCCTGCTCGCCAAATACGCGATGGCGTACTGGCTGTTCTCGGCGCTGCTCTTCCTGTTGCTCTTCCGCGACGAGCGGCGGCATCTGCCGCGGTTCCTCGGCGCCGCGGCGATCGCGGGGGTGATCTACGCGCCCAACTTCATCTGGAACGCGCTCAACGGCTTCGTCAGCTACCGCCATACCCGCGACAATGCCGCGCTGGGCGGAGCGCTGCTGCATCCCGCGCATTTCCTCGAATTCCTCGGCTCGCAATTCGGCGTGTTCGGGCCGATCTTTTTCGCCGTGCTCATCCTGATGACGCTGACCGCGCGGCGCAGCTTCCGGGATCAGCGCGCGGCGCTGCTCGCCTGCTTCGCGCTGCCGACCCTGGCCATGATGCTGGTGGTGAGCTTTCTCTCGCGGGCGCAGCCTAATTGGTCGGCGCCCACTTTCGTCGCCGCGGTCGTGCTGGTAGTGGCGTGGCTGCTCGCGCGCGGCCGCACCGCCCTCGTCGCGGCTTCGCTGGCGCTGCACCTGCTGGTCGCGGCGGTCATCTTCGGCGCGCATGACGCGGCGACTGCCCTGCGGGTCGATCTGCCCGCGAAATTGGACCTGCTGCATCGGTTGCGCGGCTGGAGCACGCTCGGGCGCAGCGTGAGCCAGATGCTGATGCGGTATCCCGGGACGATCCTGCTGTCGGATGACCGCGAGGACATGGCGGCGCTGATGTACTACGTTCGTCCGCATCCCTTCGATGCGCTCAAATGGAACGGCGAAGGCGGCATCCACGATGAGTTCGATCTGACGGCACAGCCGTCACGCTATGTCGGCGGCGATTTCCTGCTGGTGAGCCGTTCGCCCGACAATCTCGCGCGCATCTTCTCGCGCTTCGCCCAGCTCGACCGGCCGCCCGACGACATCATCATCCCGCTCGACCGCAAGACAGCGCGTCACTACCAGGTCTATTGGCTTCACGGCTTCAGGGGATATCGCTGAGCGGGCGCGTCCGCCGGGTCTGGTCCGCCAGCGCGCGGCGGCAGCCCGGCGCGGGCGAAGGCGAGCCACGCCGCCCACGCGACCGCCCCGCCGATCGCTGCGCCGACGATCACGTCGCTCACATAGTGCGCGTCGAGAACGACGCGGCTCGCCATCACCAGCAGCGCGGCGACGACATAGAGCAGCAGCCCGCGCGGCCAGAGCAAGAACAGCGCCGTCGCCAGTGCGGAGATAGTCGTCGCGTGGCCCGACGGGAACGACCAGTAATCGGCCTGAGTCGCACCCCAGACGAAGCCGTAGACATCGTCGCTAAACAGCAGTTTCGGCCGGGCGCGGCCGCAGATCACCTTGATGAGGTCGGCGGCGAGGCCCGACGCGGCCACCGCGAAGAAGACGAAGAGCGCGCGATAGGCATTGAGCAGCAATCGCCGCGCACGCACGGCATCGCGCACCTTGGCCGCGGCGACGCGCAAGCCGACGAACAGCAGCCCGCTGGCGATCAGGTAGCCGCCGCTGAGGCCGAATTTCGTGATGAACGCGAAGGCAGCGTGCACGCGTGCATCGCCGTCGTGGAAGAAGCGGGCGACCGGCCGATCGACGAACGCCATCGATACGGCCGCGGCGACCAGGCTGCTGAGGACCCAGGCGAGCAGCCCTGGCCGCCGCAGCAGCGGGCCCAGCGCGTCGTGCGCGATGATGGCGCGATAGAGCAGCCAGCTCGTGGCATAGACCAGGAATCCCGAGAAGACGACGTCGGAGAGGAAATGGCCGCCTTGCGCCATTCGCGCCACACCAAGCAGCGCGCCCGCGGCAATCACCGCCCCCTCGGCAATGCGGCGCCGTCGCGGGTCGCGCACCAGGAAGGCGAAGGAGACGAGGTAGAATCCCATCGCGGGGTGGCCTGCAGGGAACGAGCAGTTGCGGGCGCATTGGTCGGCGGGAATGAGGACCGGCGTGAAATGCTGTGGGCCCGCAAATTCCGTCACCTGCGCCGGGCGGGCGCGGCCCCAATGGTCCTTGAGCGCGGCATTGACCAGCAGCCCCGGCCCGAGCGCGAGCGATAGCAGCAGGAAGGCGGCGGCGCGGATATCGAGCTGTCCGAAGCTCCGCCCGCGCAGCAGCGAGACGAGAAGCAGCGCAGGCACGCCAATAGCGACGAGCTCGACGATATAGGGCACAGCGCGGTAGATGCCGCGCACCGGCGCCCAGTCGGCGAGGAAGAACCGGCTCTCCGGGCGATAGAACAGCCCGCTCGCCCACAGATCGATGCCGGGAAAGAGCAGGAATATTGCCGCCACCAGCGCCAGCGCCGCAGCGTAGGCGGCAACGCCGCGGCTCATCTAGGCAACCTCGGCGCGACGCATCGCCACCCGGCGCCGGATCTCGGCGGCCGCGCGCGCGGTGTCGTCGGGCGGCGCGTAGTGCCAATCCTCGATCGCGCCGGCGAAGGGGCGGGTGATGCCGGCGGCGCGCATGGCCGCGTGAAAGCGGGCGAACTTGGCGGAGCCGCCGTCGAGATCGACGACATGCACCGGCTTGCCGGTGGCGGCGGCCTCGCTCACCATCGACACCGAATCCGCGGTCACCAGGAGGGCGTCCGCCAGCCCGAGCAGGCCGAAATAAGGATTGTCGCCAGCGCCGTCCCAGATGATGGCGGGCAGCCCCGCAAGCCGATCGCGCAACAGCTCCTCGGCTGCCGGTCCCGTGCGGCGCGAGGGCGTCACGGCGATGCCGAAGCCCGCGCGCGCCAGCACGGCAAGCTGATCGATGAAGGCGGCGAAGCGCGATTTGCTGAGGCGGTAGACGCGGTTG
>DASWFH010000416.1:0-3522 GCA_036394355.1 Allostellaceae bacterium
CGACGTCGCCGAGCACATCGCCGGCTGCAACATGGCGTTCCGCCGCGACGTGCTGCTGCGCATGGGCGGCTTCGACCCGATCTACCGCGCCGCCGGCGACGATGTCGACATCTGCTGGCGCTTCCAGGATGCCGGCTACACCATCGGCTTCAGCCCGGCCGCGGTGGTCTGGCATTTCCGCCGCAACACGGTGAAGGCCTATATCGGCCAGCAGCGCGGCTACGGCAAAGCGGAGGCGCTGGTCTATAGCAAGCATCCGTTCCGCTTCAATTTGTTCGGCCAGGCGAAGTGGCTCGGCCGCATCTACGGCGACCTCTCGGCGGCGCTGATGCTGTCGCGCAAGCCGCTGATCTATTCCGGCGTGTTCGGTCGTGGCCTGTTCCAGACGCTCTACGAGCCGCCCTCCTCGCTCGCGCAGTTCCTGCCCTTGAGCTTCGAGTGGAACATCATCGCGGTCGTGCTGGCGCTGGCCGGCGTGATCGCCGGCGGCTGGGCGTGGCTACTGACGGTGCCGCTGCTCACCACCTGGGCGATGTGCATCAACGGCGCGCTCAAGGCGCCGATCGACAAGCGCTTCCGCGGCCTCAAGGCGCGCGCGCTGGTCGCGCTTCTCATCTATATCGGCCCGACGCTGCGCGGCTGGGAGCGGCTCAAATGGCGTTTGCGCGAAATGCGCAATCGCGAGCGCGCTCCCGAGGCTGTGGCGGAGGCGCGCCAACCCGCGCGCATCTCCTGGCGCGAGCGCGCCTTCTATCTCTCCTACTGGAGCGACCGCGGCGAGGAGAAGGAGATGCTGCTCGGCGGTCTCATGCGCTTCCTCACGCCGCAGAAATACTTCATCGTCACCGACCAGGGCTGGAACGACTGGGACATCAAGATCGCGCGCGGCCTGTGGAGCCGCGCCCTCGTCCTCGTCTGCACCGAGAACCACGGCGGCATGAAGCGGTTGCTGCAGGTGCGCTGCGCCATGCGCCTGTCGCGCTTCTCCGCCGTCGCGTTGCGCGCCTATGCCGCGGCAACGGCAGCGGCGCTCATCGTCGACGCGCCGGCCGCGGCCGCGGCGATCGGCCTGCTCGGGCTCTCCCAGGGCGCGCTCATCGCCTATCGCACGGTCGAGTTCGGCAAGCTGATGCACGGCATCATCGAGACGGTGGCGAAGCAGGCCGAACTGACGCCGGTGGCGCCGGCGGGCGACCCCGCTGCGCCAGTCGAAGCGCCGCGCGCCGCCTGACGCGGGTCATCGCGCCCATGGGCGATTTCGCCTGGAAGTTCCTGCCCTATCTGCGCCCCTATCGCGCGCGCTTCGCCTGGGCGCTGCTGCAGGTCTTTCTCATCGCCGCGTTCGACCTGTTGAAGCCGTGGCCGCTGCAGCTCGTCATCGACCATGTGCTGGGCGGGAAGCCGGTCGCAGCGCCGTGGCTCGCGAGCCGCTCGCCGGGCGCGCTGCTGGTCATCGCCTGCATCGCGCTGGTCGTCGTCAACCTCGGCGCGGGCCTGCTGGCGCTGTTGCACAACTACACCACCATCGGCGTCGGCCAGCGCATGGTCAACGACCTGCGTGGCGCACTCTACGCCCATCTGCAGCGCCTGTCGCTCGCCTTCCACAGCCGGCAGAAGGTCGGTGACCTCATGTACCGCATCACCGCCGACAGCTTCGCCGTCCAGACCATGATCATGAACGGCCTGCTGCCGATTATCTCGGCGCTGGTGCTGCTGGCGGGCATGCTGGTGGTGCTGATCCCGATCGATCCGCTGCTGACGCTGCTCTCGCTCACCATCGTGCCGGGGCTCTTCGCGTTGATCGCCGTCTTCAACCGCCGGATCGCCGCCCTCGCCACGGAAGTGCGCGAGCGCGAGAGCATGGTCTACACGCTCGTGCAATGGGCCATGAGCTCGGTCAAGGTGGTGCAGGCCTTCACCAAGGAGGAGGAGGAATACGGCCGCTTCATCGGCGCGAGCCGCGCCAGCCTCAAGGCGACGCTCTCGCTCTACAGCTGGCAGACGCTCTATTCCGCCGCGGTCAATACCTTGATCGCCATCGGCACCGCGCTCGTCGTCTATGTCGGCGCCCGCTCGGTGCTCGGTGGCCAGCTCTCGCTCGGCCAGCTCGTCGTCTTCATCTCCTACCTGGCGCTGCTCTATGTGCCGGTCAACCAGATCACGCAGAGCTGGGGTCTGATCGCCGGTGCGCGCATCGGCGCCGCGCGCTGCTTCGAGATCCTCGACACCGAGGCCGATCTCGAGGACGGGCAGCGCGCCTTCCCGCCGCAGGGCGCGCGCGGCGCGGTCGAATGGCAGCAGGTCAGCTTCCGCTATCGTCCGGAGATGCCGGTGCTGCGCGAGGTGAGCCTGCGCGTCGAGCAGGGCACCAAGGTGGCGGTGGTCGGCGCCACCGGCGCCGGCAAGTCGACGATGCTCAGCCTGGTGCCGCGCTTCTTCGACCCGACCACCGGCAGCGTGCTGATCGACGGCGTCGATGTGCGCGAATACCGCCTCAAATCGCTGCGCCAGCAGATCGCCATGGTGCTGCAGCCGCCGCTGGTTTTCCCCATTTCCGTGCGCGACAACATCGCCTATGGCCGCCCTGGCGCCGCCGACCCCGAGATCGAGCAGGCGGCGCGGCTCGCGCGCATCCATGATCTCGTCGTGTCGCTGCCGCAGGGCTATGCGACGGTGCTCGGCGACAACGCCTCGCTGTCGGAGGGCGAGAAGCAGCGCCTTACCATCGCCCGCGCCATCCTGCGCGACGCGCCGATCCTGGTGCTGGACGAGCCGACTTCGGCGCTCGATGTCGAGACCGAGGCGCTGGTCATGGAGGGGATCGCCCGGCTCACCGAGGGCCGCACCACCTTCATCATCGCGCATCGCCTGTCCACGGTGCGCAGCGCCGACCTGATCCTGGTGCTGCGCGACGGCGTCATCGCCGAGCAGGGCGGCTTTGCCGAGCTGCTGCGCCAGGGTGGCGTCTTCGCCGATCTCTACAACACGCAATTCGCCGGCGGCGACGCGCGCAGCGCCGCGCCGGCCTAGCCGCCACATCCGCCGCAATGTCCGCGCCGGGGCGTGAAAGAACCATGGCGGAGCCGCGGACGACCGAGCGCGGGCGCCCCGGCGTCGCCGCGGCGAGCGCCTATCTCCTGCTGGTCGTCGCCATGCTCTCCTGGTCGGGGAACATGATCATCGGGCGCGCGCTCGCCGGGACCGTGCCGCCCTTGGGCTTGAGCCTGATGCGCTGGAGCATCGCCTTTGTCCTCGTGCTGCCTTTTGCCGGCGCCGAGATCGTCGCCAAGCGCGCGGTCCTCGGACGGCATTGGCGGATCCTGCTGCTGCTCGGGCTGCTCGGCGTCACCATATGCAACAGCCTCTCCTATATCGGGCTGCAATGGACGACGGCGCTCAATGGCGCGCTCGTCAATTCGGCGGGGCCGATGCTGACGCTGCTCGCCGCCTTCGCCTTCAACCGCGAGCGCGCCACGCCGTGGCAGCTCGCCGGCATTCTCGTCTCGCTCGCCGGCGTGCTGG
>DASWFH010000417.1:0-1829 GCA_036394355.1 Allostellaceae bacterium
TCGCCGCGCATGGTCACGATCGTCAAGAGCGGGAACTGGCACGTCGCGATCATGCCGAGCGTGTTGATGCAGTTGCCGACGCCGCTCGACTGCATCAGCAGCACGGCGCGCTCGCCGCCGAGCCAGGCGCCGGCGACGAGCGCGACGCCTTCCTCCTCGGTGGTGAGCGGCACCATGCGCATCGCGTTGTCGGCGGCGCAGAGCTTGAGAAGCCGCGCATGGCCGGCATCGGGCACATAGGCGACCTGCTTCACCTGCGCCGCTTTGAGCGCGGCGTAGATGTCGGCGGGCCAGTCGTGCGGCTGCGCCGCGCTCATGCCCAGCGCTCCACGGCGTAACGCTCGACTGCTTCTTCGACGAAGTCGCAGCAGAGGCCGGGCCGGTCGGGAAGTTCGATCATGCCGTTCTTCACCGTGAGCTGCGGCGCGATGAGGCGCCGGAAGTTGAGGACCTTGTCGTCCGTGAACAGCTCGACGAAGCGCGCGTTGGGCGTCGCCGCGACGAGGTGGGCGTGGACGTCGTGGAACCAATGCGGGCACAGGGTCACGCCGTAGCTCGCCGCGGTGGCGGCGATGCGGCGGAACTCGCTGATGCCGCCGCAGACGCAGGCATCGGTCTGCAAGATCATCGCTGCCTGCTTGTCGAGCAGCTCCTTGAAGCGCCAGCGCCCGCCCTCGATCTCGCCGGTCGCTACCGGCACCGGCGTGGCGCGCGCCAGCCGGGCATGGTTGTCGATGTCGTCGGGGCCGAACGGTTCCTCGATCCAGTAGGGGTCGTATTTCTCGAACACGCGCATGAAGCGCAGCGCCGTCGGCAGATCGGACCAGGCGTTGTTGGCGTCGAGCATCAGCAGCGTGTCGGGGCCGATGGCGTGGCGCGCGGCGGCAATGCGGTCGCGCTCGAGGCCGAGATTCTCCCGCCCGACCTTGATCTTGACCGCGCTGAAGCCCTGGCGGACATATCCCGCCACTTCCTCGCCGAGCATCTCCGGCGTCTTGCCGGCGAGGTAGTACCCGCCGCTGGCATAAGCGGGCACCGCGTCGGTGCGGGACGCGCCGAGATATTTGTAGAGCGGCAGCGTGGCGGCGCGCGCGTTGCGGTCCCAGAGGGCGATGTCGAGCGCGCTGATGGCGCGCAGCACGGCGCCGAGCCGGCCGACCAGCAGCGACTCCTGATACATTTCCTCCCACAAGCCCTCGACGCGATGCGCGTCCTGGCCGATGAGCTTGGGCGCGAGCAGCCCGTGCACCGCCCTTGTGACGAGCGTGCCGCCGGCGTGACCGGCATAGCAAAAGCCGATGCCTTTGACGCCGTCATCGCCCTCGACCTCGACCAGCGCGTAATGCCGCTCCGTGACCGACCGGCGCGAGAAAGCGGTCGCCGTCTCCAGCGGTACGGCGACAGCGCGGGCGCGAACCTTGGCGATACGGGTCATGGCGGGAGCGGCCTCGCGGCGGTCTGCAACACCGCCGATCCTAAAGCGGCTGCGGCCGCTCCCGCAACCCGCTATGTCAGGCGGCGACCGGCGCCGGCTCGCCGGCGCGGCCGCGGCCGATGCGCAGCACCAGGAGTGCGGCGATGATGCACAGGCTGCCGGAGATCAGCACCGGCGCCATGTAGTCGCCGAGCAGCGCGCGCAGCGCGCCCGCCTCGAAGGCGGTGGCGCCGGCGCCGAGCTGATGGCCGGTAAAGATCCAGCCGAAGATGATCGGCGCGTCCTGCTTGCCGAAGATCTGCGTGGTGAGCCGCACCGTCGGCGGCACGGTGGCGATCCAGTCGAGCCCGTAGAACACGGCGAAAAGCGACAGGCCGTAGAGCGAGAAGCCGGA
>DASWFH010000418.1:0-2376 GCA_036394355.1 Allostellaceae bacterium
CCACCTGCGTGTCCATGTTGGTGGCGCCCTGCGCCACCGCCTCGCTGGCGACGATCGTGCCGCCGCCGCTCTTCCACAGCGGCGCGGCGATCTGGACGATGTTGTCGCCGACATCGTTCTGCCACTGGATCTGCGCCATCCGCTTGGCGCCGATCTCGTGCGCATAGGCGATGGCGACGCGGCTCAGATCGGTGGCGAGCGAGCGGGTATTGAACAGGTAGGGGCTCAACCCCGCGAGCTTGGCGCTGACCGCGCCGCCATTGACCAGGAGAACGTGCTGCTGGTCGGCGATCGGCGCGATGGCGATGGTCGGCGCCGAGAACGAGGTCAGCAGCGCCTGCACGTGATGGATCGAGACCAGGCGGTTCATCGCGGCGACGCCGTCCTGGCCGCCGCCGCCCTTGTGGTCCTCGATCTCGGCCTCGAGCTTGATGCCGTCGACGCCGCCCTTGGCGTTGATCTCGTCGACCGCCTGCTTCATGCCCTGGCTCATGACCTGGCCGACGAAGCTCGCCTGCCCCGTCATCGCCAGGATGGCGCCGATCTTGAACACCGGCGGGTCCTTGGGCGGGTCCTTGGGCGCCTCCGCGGCGCCGCCCTCGGCAGCGACGAGCATGGCGAGCGCGGCCAGCGCCGCGGCGAGCGTCTTCATGAGCTTCCTCCCTGTCGAGCCTTCGGTTTTGCCGCTAGATTGGCAGCCCCGCTGCGGCCAAGTCAAACAGCCGGGAAGCCGATGAGCGCGGGCGCGCTAAGATGCCAACGAGCGACGGCGCCGCGCGTTTGGCAACAGATGCTGCGCCAGCGCCTTTCCCTCCTGCTCCTTGTCGGCCTGCTGGCCAGCCTCGTCGCCGCTCCGGCCCGGGCCGATGTGCCCTACAAGGCGGAGATCAAGCTCGAGGGCCTCGACGATGCCAAGCTGCTCGACACCCTCAAGGCCGCGTCGCAGCTGGTGCAGCTCGAGGACAAGCTGCCGCCCAGCAACGCGGCGCTCAGGCGGCGCGCCGAGGACGACCTGCCGCGGCTCAAGGAAGTGATGCAGGCGGCGGGCTATTGGACGCCCACCCTCTCCTACGCCCTCGACCTCTGGGCCGAGCCGGCCAAGGTGACCGTGACCATCGATCCCGGGCCGCTCTTCCATCTCGCCAGCGTCACCTTCCGCACGCAAGCGGGCGAGACGCCGCCGCTGCTCGACAAGCTCGGCCCCGGCGGCGTCGGCCTCGAGATCGGCGGGCCGGCGGCATCGGCGCCGATCGTCGCCGCGGAGCAGCGCATCGTCGACGAGTATGGCCGCAACGCCCGCCCCTTCGCCAAGGTCGTCGACCGCAAGGCGGTGATCGACGTGGCGACCCACACCATGGCGGTCACCTACACGGTGGATCCCGGGCCGACGGTCCGCTTCGGCCCCTTCGCCATCCAGGGCCTGAAAAGCGTCGACGGCGATTTCGCGGCGCGGCGCGTCGCTTGGAAGCTGGGCGCGCCCTATGACAGCCGCGCCGTCGAGACGACGCGCCAGGACCTGGTCAAGACCGGGCTCTTCAGCGCGGCGCGCATCAGCCATGCCGATGCGCCCGACCCCTCCGGCGAGGTGCCGATGACCATCGACCTGGTCGAGGGGCCGCCGCGCTCGATCGGCGGCGGCGTCGCCTACAACACCAATCTCGGCGTCGGCGCCCAGGCCTTCTGGCAGCATCGCAACTTGCTCGGCAGCGGCGAGACCCTGCGCGTCACCGCCGGCGTCGCGCAACGCCAGCTCGGCCTCGCCCTCGGCTTCCGCAAGCCCGACTTCGTCGACCCCAAGCAGGATTTCCTGACCAATGCCGAGCTGCTGAAGCAGACGACCGACGCCTATCGCAGCCTGCGCGAGCTGGTCTTCGTCGGCGTCGAGCGGCCGCTGCTGCCGTCGCTCACTGCCGTCGCCGGCCTCTCGGTCGAGCATGCCCGCGTGGAGTCGAACATCATCGGCAACGAGGATTACACCCTCTTCGGCGTGCCGTTCTATCTGCGCCACGACACCACCGACGACCTGCTCGACCCGACCATCGGCGGACGGCAGACGCTGACGCTGGTCCCCTATCACAGCCTCTCCGGGCGCGACCTCAATTTCCTCACCTCGCGCCTGGAGGAGCGGCACTATCAGCGCCTCGACAGCACCGGCCGCCTCGTGCTCGCCGGGTTCGGCGCCCTCGGCTCGATCGTCGGCGCCGGCCGCGACGCGCTGCCGCCCGACAAGCGGCTCTATGCCGGCGGCGCCGGCTCGGTGCGCGGCTACGCCTATCAGCGCGCCGGGCCGCTCGGCCCCGGCGAAGTGCCGCTGGGCGGCGCCTCCAGCCTGGAGCTCGGCCTCGAGCTGCGCTACCGCATCACCGAGACCATCGG
>DASWFH010000419.1:0-5357 GCA_036394355.1 Allostellaceae bacterium
TCAACCGACCGAGAATGAATTGCCGCAGCCGCAGGACGAGGCGGCGTTGGGATTGCGCACCTGGAAGGCGGCGCCCATCATGTCCTCGACGAAGTCGATCTCGGCGCCCTTGACGAGCTCGAGCGATACCGCGTCGATCACGAGCTTGATGCCGTCGCGCTCGAACACGCGGTCGTCGTCCTGGCGCTGATCGTCGAAGCTGAAGCCGTACTGGAAGCCGGAGCAGCCGCCGCCGGAGACGGCGAGGCGCAGGAAGGCGCCGGGCACGTTCTCCTGCGCCCTGAGCTCGGCGACTCGCCGCGCGGCGCTCTCGGTCAGGTTCACGCTTGCTTCCGGAGCGATGCCGGTCCCCTCTGCCATGGTCTCGAATCCTCGGTCAGGACGCCCGAAAGCGCCGTTTGACACCGTTCTCTATGTAGGGTATCCGCCCCTTTTGTCAAACGGGCGCCCGGCGTTGCAATGCCAGGATATGAGGGATAGCTTGCCGGGCCATGAAAACGTCGGCGACGCTCGCGCCCTATGCCTGCCGCCCCGAGGAGAGCCGCGGCCGGCTCCACGCCGAGCCGGAAAGCTCATCACGCACCGTCTTCCAGCGCGATCGCGACCGCATCCTGCATTCGACTGCCTTCCGCCGCCTGCAATACAAGACGCAAGTCTTTGTCTATCACGAGGGCGACCACTACCGCACGCGGCTGACGCACAGCCTTGAAGTGGCGCAGATCGCCCGCACCATCAGCCGCGCGCTCGGTCTCGACGAGGATCTCGCCGAGGCCCTGGCGCTCGGACACGACCTCGGCCACACCCCCTTCGGCCATGCCGGCGAGGATGCGTTGGGCGCGGTGATGCGGCCCTTCGGCGGCTTCGACCACAACGACCAGACCCTGCGCATCCTGACGCGGCTCGAGCGTCATTATGCTGCATTCGACGGGCTCAACCTTGCCTGGGAGACGCTCGAGGGCACGGTGAAGCACAACGGTCCGCTCATCGGCCGCGCCGAGGCCAAGCCGCTGCCCAACACCATCGCCGAATACGTCGCGCGCCACGACCTCGAGCTTGCGACCTGGCCCGGCGCCGAGGCGCAGGTGGCGGCGATGTCCGACGACATCGCCTACAACAACCACGACATCGACGACGGGCTGCGCGCCGGGCTGTTCGCGGTCGAGGATCTCGCCGAAGTGCCCCTGGTCGGGCCTGTCTTCGGCGAAGTCGCGGCGCGCCATCCCGGGCTTGACGAGCCGCGCCTCATCCATGAATCGATCCGCCGCCTCATCGACCGCATGGCATCCGACCTCATCGCCGAGACCGGGCGGCGGCTCAGCGATGCCCGCATCAAGAGCGTCGCCGATATCCGCGCGCTGGGCGCGCCGGTGGTGGGCTTCTCCGAGACGATGCGCGTCGCCGACAAGGCGCTGAAGGCTTTTCTCTTCGAGCGCATGTACCGACATTACCGCGTCAACCGCATGGCGTCGAAGGCGCGGCGCATCGTCCAGGAGCTGTTCGCGCTGCTGCTCGACGAGCCGGAATGCCTGCCGACCGAGTGGCGCCAGCTCGCGGACGACCCTGGCACGGCGACGACGGCGCGCGTCGTCGCTGATTATATTGCCGGCATGACCGACCGCTATGCGCTGGACGAGCATCGCCGGTTGTTCGACCGATACGGCCCGACGTGACGAACCTCTTCCGCCACTTCCAGGACATCGTCGCCGCCGAAATCGGCGCGCTCGCACACGCCGGCGCGCTGCCCGAGGGCCTCGACACCAGCCGCATCGCCGTGGAGCCGCCGCGCGATCCCGCCCATGGCGACATCTCCACCAACGCCGCCATGGTGCTGGCGAAGCCCGCCGGAATGGCGCCGCGCGCGCTGGCGGAGAAGCTCGTCGAGCGGCTGCGGCGGCGTCCCCAGGTGGTCGCCGCCGAGCTGGCCGGGCCGGGCTTCATCAACCTGCGCTCGCCGACAGCTTCTGGCACGACCGGCTCGCCGAGATCGTGCGGGCCGGGCCGGCTTACGGCGATTCGCGCATCGGCGCGGGCAAGCCGGTCAATGTCGAATATGTCTCGGCGAATCCGACCGGGCCGATGCATGTCGGCCACGGCCGCGGCGCCGTGATGGGCGACGCGCTCGCTGCGTTGCTCGAGAAGGTCGGCTTCGCCGTCACGCGCGAATACTACATCAACGATGCCGGGACGCAGGTCGACATGCTCGCGCGCTCGACGTATCTGCGCTACCGCGAGGCGCTCGGCGAAGACATCGGCGCCATGCCTGAAGGCCTCTACCCCGGCGAATACCTTAAGGAAACCGGCCGCGCGCTCGCCGCGCGCGACGGGCACAAATGGCTCGGCGCAGCCGAGGAGTTGTGGCTCCCGGCGGTGCGCGACTTCGCCGTGGCGGAGATGATGGTGCTGATCCGCGGCGATCTCGGGGCGCTGGGCGTGCGTCACGATGTCTTCACCTCCGAGCGCGCGATCACCGCCGCCGGCGCGATCGAGCGCGCGCTCACGACGCTCGAAGGGCAGGGGCTCGTCTATGTCGGCACGCTCGAGCCGCCCAAGGGCATGCTGCCCGAGGATTGGGAGGCGCGGCCGCAGACGCTGTTCCGCTCGACCAAGTTCGGCGACGACGTCGACCGCCCGCTGCGGAAATCCGACGGCTCCTGGACCTATTTCGCCGCCGACATCGCCTATCATCTCGACAAGTACCGTCGCGGCTTCGCCGACATGATCGATGTGTGGGGCGCCGATCACGGCGGCTATGTGAAGCGCGTCGGCGCCGCGGTGAAGGCGCTGAGCAACGGCCGCGCGGCGCTCGACGTGAAGCTGTGCCAGCTCGTCAATCTGTTCGACAAGGGCGCGCCGGTGCGCATGTCGAAGCGCGCCGGCACCTTCGTCACCTTGCGCGAGGTGGTCGACGAAGTCGGCAAGGACGCGTTCCGCTTCGTCATGCTGACGCGGCGCAACGACCAGGCGCTCGACTTCGACTTCGCCAAGGTGGTGGAGCAGTCGAAGGACAATCCGGTATTCTATGTGCAGTACGCCCATGCGCGCGCCCGCTCGGTGCTGCGCCACGCCGCCGAGCAGTTCCCCACCGAGCAGCTGTGTCCCCAGGCGCTCGCCGCGGCGCCTCTCGCGCGCTTGACCGACCCGGCGGAGCTTGCTCTGATCCGCCATCTCGCCAGCTGGCCGCGCCTCGTCGAGAGCGCGGCGGAGACGCATGAGCCGCACCGTATCGCCTTCTATCTCCAGGAGCTCGCCGCTGCCTTCCACGGCTTGTGGAACAAGGGAAAGGACGATTCCAGCCTGCGTTTCATCCTCGCCGACGCGCCGGAGCTCACCTTGGCACGGCTGACGCTGGTGCAGGCGGTGGCGTTCGTGGTCGCCTCGGGGCTGAAGGTGTTCGGCGTCGAGCCGGTCGAGGAGATGCGCTGATGTCCAGCGACCCCGCCGATTACGAATCGCCGCGGCAGCGGCGCGAGCGCATCTTCGTGCGGCGACGGTCGCGGCGCCGCTATGTGCTGGTCGCGGCCGCCATCGTCCTGTTCGTCTTCGCCGGCAGCATCTGGGCGTTCTACCGGGTCAAGAGCGGACCGGTCGTGTCCGCCGAGGTGCCGCTGATCCGCGCCGACGAGCAGCCGACGCGCAAGCGTCCCTCGGATGCGGGCGGAATGACGGTGCCCGAGCGCGATTCGATCGTGCTCAACCGCGCCGAGCCCAGCGTCGAGCAGCTGCTGCCGCCGCCGGAGACGCCGCTGCCGCGCCCGGTGACGCCCGAGCCGCCTGCCGCCGCCGAGCCGACGCCGCCGCCACCCCAGGCCGCAGCGCCGCCGCCAGAGCAGCAGCCTGAACCACCCGGCGCCGCAACAGCGGCGGCCCCGACGTCGCCGGCGCCGAGTGCCGCCACCTCGCCGAACCCGGCGCCGCCGGCGCCCGAGCGCAAGACGGCCCGCGCCGCCGCGCCGCCACCGCCAGCACCTGCCAGCGGCAAGGGCTACCGCCTTCAGCTCGGCTCGGTGCGCACGCCCGAGGCCGCGAAGCGGGAATGGGAGCGCTTGAAGGGTGAGCAAGGCGATCTCCTCGCTGCGCTGAGATTCACCGCCGCGCGCGCCGATCTTGGCGACCGCGGCATCTACTATCGCATTCAAGCCGGGCCGATCGCCGATGCGGCGGCGGCCGAGCGCGACTGCAGCGAGCTGAAGCGGCGGGGCGTTGGGTGCATCCTTGTCAAGCCGTGAGCCGCGCGCCGTCGTCTTCGGCTGCTCCGGCCCGGCGCTCACGCAGGTCGAGCGCGACTTCTTCCGTGACTCCGATCCACTCGGCTTCATCCTGTTTCAACGCAATTGCGACAATCCGGACCAGCTGCGCCGCCTCGTCGTCGCCTTGCGCGACGCGGTCGGGCGGGCGGATGCGCCGGTGCTGATCGACCAGGAAGGCGGCCGCGTCGCACGCCTCAAGCCGCCGCATTGGCCGGCATATCCGGCGCCCGCGGCGATCGCCGCGCTGGGTGGCGCGGTCGCGAAGGAGGCGGCTTGGCTCGGCGCGCGGCTCATCGCCGACGACCTCGCCGCGCTCGGCATCACCATCGACTGTGTCCCGGTGCTCGATATTCCCGTGGCGGGCGCCGACGCCGTCATCGGCGACCGCGCCCTGGGCGATGAACCGGCGGTGGTGGCGACGCTGGGCCGCGCCGTGTGCGAGGGCATGCTCGCCGGCGGCGTGCTGCCGGTGATCAAGCACATCCCCGGCCATGGCCGCGCCACCGTCGACAGCCACCACGCGCTGCCGCGCGTCGACGCCGCGCGCACGACGCTGGCGGCCAGCGACTTCGCGCCGTTCCGCGCGCTCGCCGACATGCCCTGGGCGATGACCGCGCATATCGTCTATGCCGATATCGACGCCGGCGCGGCGGCGACGCTGTCGCGCACCGTCATCGCGCAGGTGATCCGCGCCGAGATCGGCTTCGACGGCGTGCTGGTGTCGGACGATCTGTCGATGCGCGCGCTGGGCGGCAGCTTTGCCGACCGCGCCGCAGGCGCGCTCGCCGCCGGATGCGACGTGGTCCTCCACTGCAACGGCGACATGACGGAGATGACCGAGATCGCCGGCGCCGCCGGACGCTTGACGCCGGCGGCGCGGCGGCGGGTCGACCGGGCCGAGGCGCGGCGCGGCGCAGCGCAGCCGATCGATCGGGGGACGCTCGCGGCCCGCTTCGGCGCGCTGATGGTGCGCGCGGCATGAGTTCCGCCGAGCTCGCGCTGCTGATCCGGCAGATGTCGGTGCTGGCGCTGCCGGCGATCTTCGCCATCACCTTCCACGAGGCGGCGCACGGCTTCGTCGCCTATCAGCTGGGCGACGACACCGCTTGG
>DASWFH010000420.1:0-2155 GCA_036394355.1 Allostellaceae bacterium
TGCGCTCGCCGCAGTTCCGCGGCGGCGCGGTGATCTTCGGGCCGGTGGTGCGCAGCCACGAGTTCTCGCTGCAGAAGAAGGTGCGGCGCCTCGCGCTCAAGACGGCGCTCTCGGCCAAGCAGGCCGAGGGCAAGCTGATCGTGCTCGAGACGGCGAAGCTCGCGGACGCCAAGACCGCGGCGCTGGTGAAGCGCCTGGACAAGCTCGGCTGGGGCTCGGTGCTGATCATCGACGGGCCGACGGTCGACGAGAATTTCGCGCGCGCCGCCCGCAATATTCCCGGCATCGACGTGCTGCCGCAGCAGGGCGCCAATGTCTACGACATCCTGCGCCGCGACACTTTGGTGCTGACGCGGGACGCCGTTCAACATCTGGAGGCACGGCTCAAATGAGCAGGTTCCGCGTCATTCCCCGCGAGGAAATGAAGCTCACGCGCGACCAGATGTACGATCTGGTGCGCGCGCCGGTGATCACCGAGAAGTCGACCATGGGCTCGGAGCACAACCAGGTGACGTTCCGCGTGCCGCTGACGGCCGACAAGCGCCAGGTGAAGGCCGCGGTCGAGGGGCTGTTCAACGTCAAGGTCACCGCGGTCAACACTATCCGCGTCAAGGGCAAGGTGAAGCGCTTCCGCGGCACGCCCGGCCGGCGCTCCGACTACAAGAAAGCGATCGTCACCCTCGCCGAGGGCTCGAAGATCGACGTGACCACGGGAGTCTGAGGCGATGGCACTCAAGAGTTTCAAGCCGACCACGCCCGGGCAGCGCCAGCTGGTCATCGTCGACCGCAGCGAGCTGTGGAAGGGCCGCCCCGTCAAGGCGCTCACCCAGGGCAAGCGCGAGCAGGGCGGCCGCAACAATCTCGGCCGCATCACCCAGCGCTGGCGCGGCGGCGGGCACAAGCAGCGCTACCGCATCATCGACTTCAAGCGCGCCAAGTTCGACATGCCTGCCGAGGTCGTGCGCCTCGAATACGATCCGAACCGCAGCGGCTTCATCGCGCTGGTGCGCTACGAGGATGGCGTGCTGTCGTATATCCTGGCGCCCCAGCGCCTCAAGGAGGGCGACAAGGTCGTCTCGGGCGAGCGCGTCGACGTCAAGCCGGGCAACGCCATGCCCATGCGCAACATCCCCGTCGGCACCATCATCCACAATGTCGAGATGAAGCCGGGCAAGGGCGGCCAGCTCGCGCGCGCCGCCGGCACCTTCGTGCAGCTGGTCGGCCGCGACGCCGGCTACGCGCTGCTCCGCCTCTCCTCGGGCGAGGTGCGCATGGTGCGCGCCGAATGCCGGGCGACGATCGGCGCGGTGTCCAATCCGGACCGGCAGAACATCGTCATCGGCAAGGCCGGCCGCAACCGCTGGCTCGGCAAGAAGCCCTCGGTGCGCGGCGTGGCGATGAACCCGATCGATCACCCGCATGGCGGTGGCGAAGGCCGCACCTCCGGCGGGCGCCATCCGGTGACGCCATGGGGCAAGGGCACCAAGGGCACCAAGACGCGCAAGAACAAGGCGACCGACCGCTACATCGTGCGGCGCCGTCGGCAGAAGTAACGGAGACCGGAACGTGACACGCTCAACCTGGAAAGGCCCGTTCGTCGACGGCTACCTGCTGAAGAAGGCGGAGAAGTCGCGCGCTTCCGGGCGCAACGAAATCATCAAGACATGGTCGCGCCGCTCGACGATCTTCCCGCAATTCGTCGGCCTCACCTTCGGCGTCTATAACGGGCACAAATTCATCCCCGTGCTGGTGACCGAGCACATGATCGGCCACAAGCTCGGCGAGTTCTCGCCGACGCGCACCTTCCACGGCCATTCCGCCGACAAGAAGGCCACCCGCACCAAGGTGTCGGCGCCATGAGCAAGCCGGCTTTCAAGCGCCGCCTCGCCGACACCGAGGCTTCGGCCTACGCCCGGGCGCTGCGCGTGAGCGCGCGCAAGCTGAACCTCGTCGCGCAGATGATCCGCGGCAAGAACGCCAACCGCGCGCTCGCCGAGCTCAGCTTCTCGCCGCGCCGCATCGCCAAGGACGTGAAGAAGGTGCTGCAGGCGGCGATCGCCAATGCCGAGAACAACCATCAGCTCGACGTCGACAAGCTCTTCGTCAAGGAGGCGACGGTCGGGCGCGCCTTCACCTTGAAGCGCTTCCATGCCCG
>DASWFH010000421.1:0-6022 GCA_036394355.1 Allostellaceae bacterium
GCCCACAGCACGGTGACGAGGCAGGTGATGGCGAAGCTCGTCATCACGGTGTCGCCGACGTTCTTCTTGCGCACCATGCCGCCATAGAACAGGCCGAGCCCCGGGATCGTCATCATCAGCACGAGCGCGACCGAGGTGAGCATCCAGGCGGTGTCGCCGGAATTGATCGTGCATTTCTCGAGCACGGCCTTCTTCGGGTCTGGATCGCCGACACAGGCCGGCGGCGGCGCGTCGGCCGCGGCGGCGGGTGCCGCTGCCGGTGCCGGTGCCGTCGCCTGCTGGGCTTGGGCGAAGTTGAGCGAAATCAATACGACAAGCGCCGCCAGCGGCAAGAGCCGACCGGCAAGCGCAAAAAACGAGCGAAGAGTCATGAGCTTCAAAACCTCCCGTGAGGACCGTGCGCTGACGGTCGAGACGCCCCCCGATCGGGCGCCACAGGGGTTGAAATCAAGAATCATGCCAGCGCGGGGACCGCGCGGCTGGTCCGCCGGGCGGCCACTCCGTTCGGCGTCCTGTAACGTGGCCGGATCGGTGGTGGGCGCCGCGGCATGCCAAATAGGTCATTTGCCCAGTCGTTCTTCGCCTAATTATTGGGCAAACGCCCCGATACTGACCACGTGGCCGGGAAGCAGGCCGCTCCCTAGCCCTGCGCCGGCGGCTGCGGTGGCGCCTCGGGGCGGCGGCGCTCGGCCAGGAACTGGTCGAACTCGGCCTTGTCCTTGGCGAAGCGCAGCCGGTCGAGGAAGGCGAGGAATTCGCGCTGCTCCTCCTCGAGCCGGCGCAAGGTGTCGGCGCGGTATTCGTCGAAGGCGCGGTTGCCGCTGGTCGCCTCGCGCCGTTCGCCGCCGAGCCAACGGCTCGCCACCTCGTGGATCCCCTCATTGTGCCAGCGGCCATGGCCGCGATGCTTCCAGCAACCCATTCGTCCGCTCCATAGGAGAAAGGCCAGGACCGCGAGGCCCACAGGCCAGAAGAAGATGAAGCCCAGGATCATCAAGGCGATCCAGGCGGGCCTGCCGATATCGTCCAGTCTTGCAGCGATCCCCAATTCCTCCTCCTCTATGTAAATGTTATTTACATTCACATAGATGGGCCGGCCCGGTGCCGGGTGTCAAGCCCGGGCGCGAAAAATCGTCAGGGCGGCGTCGCCGGCGGCCCGTCGCTCCAGATGCCGAGGCCGCGCAGATAGACCAGCACGCCGGCCTCGAGCAAATCCTCGGCCGACATCGGCAGCTTGCGGCGCGCCGCGTCGCCGCGGGCGAACAGCGAGGCGACGCCGTGCGACAGCGACCAGACGTGCAGCCCCATCATCAGCCCCGGCGGCCGCTGCGCCGCCGGCAGCCGCGCCGCCAGCGCCTCGGCGGCGCGGCGCAGCACGGCGAAGGCGCGCTCGCCCGCCTCGACCAGGTCGGGATAGGCATGGAGCGGCAAGCCGGCCTCGAACATGGCGGAGTAATAGGCGGGCTCGCTGCGGGCGAAGGCGAGATAGGCCTTGCCGACGCGAGTGAAGGCGGCAAAGAGATCGGGCAGGCCATTGTTCCAGGCTTGGTCGAGCGCGGCTTCGAAGCGCACGAAGCCGCGCCGCGCCACGTCGGCGATGAGCTCGTCGCGATCGCGGAAATGGCGGTAGGGCGCGGCCGGGCTGACGCCGGCCGAGCGCGCCGCCTCGGCGACGGTGAAGCCGACCGGCCCCTTCTCGGCGATCAGCTCGAGCGTCGCCTGGATCAGCGCCTCGCGCAGATCGCCATGATGATAGCCGCGGCGCCGATGTCCCATGCCTCTCGCCTGCCCATGTCGATGTGAAGCTCTCTTACATGATAGCCGCAGCGACGGAGCGAAAGCGAGTAGCCAGCGGCGCGCGCGAGCGGCTACCTTCGCGCTCTCATCGCAGGAGGCGCAAGCACATGGGGTCGTTCTGGTCGTTGCTCAACGAGCGCGCCCTGTCGGTGGCGGTGGCGCAGGGCGCCTTCAGCTTCGAGATCTCCTGGTTCGGGATTCTGCTCATCGTCGGCGCGATGCTGCTGTGGCGCTATCTGCGCCGGCGCTAAGCGAGATGGTTTGAAGAGTTGGCTTTGCATCCTTGGCGAAATCGCCGAGGCCGGCGGTGCACCCGCCGGCGGGTAGCGGGTCAGTTTGACTGATGGGGACACATTTGGAGTCTTGGTGGCCCGACCGGAACAAACCCCGAGGCAATGTGGTCCGCAATGCATTTGCAGTATGGGTGATCGGCCGTAAGTGGCGCTGGGTCGCCGACCACTAGGCCAAGCGTACAAGTGGCGGTCTCGCCGGATTCTGGATTGCGCAAGTCACGGTCAATCCAGCCACAAGCCGAGAGTGACAGAGACACTACCGCTGCTATCAGAAGCCGCCATGTGATCGGCATAGTCCCCCCTTTTGTGCGCTCTTCTATGCCGCTTCCATTCGTCCGCTATGCGCACGATATCAGTTTTTGCTTGAGCAGGTTGACCCACCCACCACCCCGCCGGGAGCGTCGCTGGACAAGCCATCGGCCGCGCCCCATCCTCGCGCCATGGCTGACGCGCCGAGCGAGACACGGGTCGAGCTGATCGTCGTCGGCGGCGGGCTGGTCGGGCTCACCCTCGCCATCGCCTGCGCCGAGGCGGGGATCGAGGTCGCCGTCATCGATCGCGAGGATCCCGCGACGATGCTCGCCGAGCCCTTCGACGGCCGCACCACGGCAATCGCGCATGGCTCGCAGCAGGTGCTGGCGGGCATCGGGCTGTGGCCGCTGGTGGCGGCCGAGGCCGAGCCGATCCTCGAGATCCGCGTCGCCGATGGCGGTTCGTCGCTGTTCCTGCATTACGACCACCACGCCGTCGGCGACCATCCGCTCGGCTACATCGTCGAGAACCGCGTGCTGCGGCGCGCGCTCATGACGCGGGCGGCGCAGCTCGGGACTCTCCAGCATCTGGCGCCGCTCGCGGTCGAGCGTGTCGAGCGCGAGGCCTGGGGCGCCACGGCATACCTCGCCGATGGCCGCCGCCTGCGCGGCGCGCTGGTGGCGGCGTGCGACGGGCGCGGCTCGCCGCTGCGCCGCGCCGCCGGCATCAAGACGCTGGAGTGGAGCTATCCGCAGACCAGCATCGTCTGCACCGTGCGGCACGAGAGGCCGCATCGCGGCGTCGCGGTGGAGCATTTCCTGCCGGCCGGCCCGTTCGCCATCCTGCCGATGACCGGGAACCGCTCGTCGATCGTGTGGACGGAGCGCGCCGATCTTGCGCCGCGCCTGCTGGCGCTCGACCAGGCGTCGTTCGCCGCGGAGCTGGGGCGCCGCTTCGGCGATTTTCTCGGCGCGCTCGAAGTGGTGGGCCCGCGCTTCTCCCATGCGCTGTCGCTGCTGCATGCCGAACGCTACGCGGCGCCGCGCCTCGCGCTGGTCGGCGATGCCGCGCATGTCATCCATCCCATCGCCGGGCAAGGCCTCAACCTCGGCATCCGCGACGTCGCCGCCCTCGCCGAGCTCGTCGTCGACGCGCGCCGGCTCGGGCTCGACATCGCCGACCCCGGCGCGCTCGACCGCTACGAGCGCTGGCGCCGCTTCGACAATCTCATGCTCGCCGCCGTCACCGACGGTCTCAACCGGCTCTTCTCCAACGCGGTGCCGCCGGTGCAGCTGGCGCGCGATGTCGGCCTCGCCATGGTCGACCGGCTGCCGCCGCTCAAGCGCTTCCTGATGCGCCACGCCATGGGCGTCGTCGGCGAGCTGCCGCGGCTGGTGCGCGGCGAGCGCCTGTGAAATGCGGTGGGCGTGCGCCTCTTCACGCTTCGTTAGCTTAGTTTCGCCACCAATGCCGGCCAGGGCCGACGCGTGCCGAGGATGTTGGGGGGACTTGCCGCATCGCGCGCGTCCGCGCGGCGCGATGCGGTCTTGTCGCGCGTCGGCCCGACCACACCGGCGGCTAACGGCCGCCCATCGCCTTTGCCTTCCACAGATCCCAGGCGCGGTCGACCAGCGCGGCGTTGGTCGCCATGGACGCCGCTGCCTCCTGGTCGTTGAGGAAGGTGACCTGGCCGAGACGCAGCGCTTCCGACTGCAGTTTCGCGTTGGTCTCGGTGTAGATGGCGCGGAACACCGCTTGGCGCACGGAGTCGCCGACCACGACATCGCCATGGCCGCGCATCAGCAGCACCGTCGAATTGCCGAGCTTCTGCGCCAGCGCCGCGCCCAGCGCCGGGTTGCGCACCAGCATGTCGGTGCCGTCGCCGCCGGCCTCCCGGATCTCGAAGATCGGCACCCCGGCGCCGAGGAACGAGCTCATGTGATAGATCGGCTTGAGTGGCACGCCGGTGACGCCGAAGGGAATGACGGACGGCGAATGGCTGTGCACGATCGCCTTGACGTTAGGATGCGCTTTGTAGATCTCGCTGTGGATGAAGCGCTCGAGATAGAGCGCACGGCCCTGCGCGACGACGGCGTTGCCGGCCAGGTCGAACTCGAGGATGTCCTCGGCTTTGACCAGCCCCGGCGCCATGCTGCGCGCCAGGAGGAAGCGGTTGGCGTCCTTGTCGCTGCGCGCGCTGACATGGCCGAAGCCGTCGACCACGCCCTGGTCATAGAGGATGCGGTTGGCGGCGACGACATCCTCGACCAGCGCGCGGTCGGGCGCGGTGGGTTGGGCGGAAGCCGGTGTGGCGAGCAGCAGCGCCGCGGCGAGCGGCCCCAGCAATCGACGCATCACGAAGCGCTCCTCCCGATGGTCCGGCCTCGAAGGCTCTTGGGCGGCATTTCCGCCACCCGCTGCCCCGCTTATACATCGGCGCGGCGCCAGACACCTAGTCACGGCCCGCTCGGGTTCCCGCTGTGCTGGCGCTGGCGCAAATCCCCGGTTAAGCTCGGCGGCAACGGGCCTCAGAGGTCCGACGAAATCGGGAGGAGAGGGCTATGCACGAAGATTGCTGCGGCAAGCATGCGTTACCGCGCCGTCAGGTCCTGCAAGGCGGGCTGGCCGCCGCCGCGGTCGGCGCGGTGGGGGCGGCAGGCACCGCCGCGGTCGCGCCGCGCGTCGCCATGGCCGCGCCCGCCGGCGGGGCGCGCGCCATCGACATCCACGCGCATTACTACCCGCAGGCCTATCTCGACGTGCTCGGCGAGCAGGGCAAGCAATACAATCTCGACTACCGCGCGGCGCCGGACGGCTTCTTCATCGGCCCGCAGCGCTTCGAGACGAAATTCACCGATCTGACGCTGCGCCTCGCCGACATGGACGCGCGCGGCGTGCAGATGCATGCGCTGTCGCTCACCGCGCCCATGCTCTATTTCGCCGAGCCGGCGGTGTCGCAGCGGCTGGCGGTGGCGTGGAACGACGGCGCGAGCGCCGCGCACCAGGCGCATCCCGACCGCTTCGTCGGGCTGGCGACGCTGCCGATGGGCGATCCCGGCCGCGCCGTCGACGAGCTCAACCGCGCCAGCCAGCTCCCGGGCATCCGCGGCGTCTATATCGGCACCAACATCCAGGATCGCGACCTCGACGACCCGATGTTCCGCCCGGTCTTCGCCCGCATCGAGGCGCTCGGGCTGCCGGTGTTCCTGCATCCGCTCAAGACCATCGGCGGCGAGCGCCTGGGCGTGAAGCCCTACTATCTCAACAACCTCATCGGCAACCCGCTCGACACGGCGATCGCCTGCGCGCATCTCATCTTCGGCGGCGTGCTCGACCGTTACCCCAAGCTCGAAGTGTGCCTGCCGCATTCGGGCGGCGTGATGCCGATCCTGATGGGCCGCTGGGACCACGGCACCAAGGTGCGCCCCGAGCTCAAATACATGCCGCGCCCGCCGAGCGAGTATCTGCGCCGCTTCAGCTACGACACGGTGAGCCACTCGAAGCCGATCATGCAGTTCGTCATCGCGCAGGTCGGCATCGACCGCATCATGCTCGGCAGCGACTACTGCTTCGACATGGGCGACGAGCACCCGGTCGAGGTGGTGGAGGCCCTCGGCCTCGACAGCGAGCAGCGCGCGCTGGTGCTGCGCGACAACGCGGCGAAGCTGCTGAAGGTCAAG
>DASWFH010000422.1:0-2848 GCA_036394355.1 Allostellaceae bacterium
GCGTGGGGGCGAGCCGGTGCTCGGCGGCCCACGCCGCCACTGCCTGCGCGGCGCGGCGGCCGCGCTGCTCGAGCGGTCGCTCGCGATCGGTGCCGTCGCCCTGAGGGGTGGCCTTGGCATGGCGCAGCAGGTGGAGCTCGCTCACGGTCCCGTCCCGTTCCCCCTTGCCGGTCGCCATGACATCGCCATCTCCTCGTTATAAACTGGGGCTTTGTGGCAGGAAAAGGGAGTAACCACGTGGCTCAGGCTCTCCGCGCCGCGGCATCCTCGATCGACGTTCATTCACCGGCGCGGTTCATTAACCGTGAGCTGTCCTGGCTCGCCTTCAACGAGCGCGTCCTCGCCGAGGCCGGCAGCCCGCGCCATCCCCTGCTGGAGCGGCTGCGCTTCCTGTCGATCTCCGCCAATAACCTCGACGAATTCTACATGGTGCGCGTTGCCGGCCTCAAAGGGCAGGTGCTGGCGGGTATCGTGACGCCGAGCCAGGACGGCCTCACACCGGCGCAGCAGCTCGAGGCGATCAACCGCCGCGCCGGCAAGCTGATGCGCGACCAGCAGGTGACTTGGCGCGAGCTGACGGAGGAGCTGTCCGGTGCCGGCATCTCCGTGGTCGGGCCGGCCGAGCTCTCGGGCGAGGACCGCGCCTGGCTCGAAGAGCGCTTCATGGCCGAGATCTTCCCGGTGCTGACGCCGCTCGCCATCGACCCCGCCCATCCGTTTCCCTTCATCGCCAATCTCGGCCTCGGCTTCGCGCTGCAGCTCAGGCGCCGCAGCGATGGCAACCGCATGGAGGCGCTGCTCCTCATCCCCGCCACCATCAACCGGTTCATCCGCCTGCCGGGCAAGACCGTGCGCTTCCTGCCGCTGGAGCAGATGATCGGGCTCTTCCTCGACCATCTCTTCCCCGGCTTCTCGGTGGTGGGGCAGGGCATGTTCCGCATCCTGCGCGACAGCGACATCGAAGTGGAGGAGGAGGCCGAGGATCTGGTGCGGCTGTTCGAGACGGCGCTGAAGCGCCGCCGTCGCGGCCATGTCATCCGCCTCGGCGTCGAATCCGGCATGCCCGAGGATCTGCGCGAGTTCCTGGTCGAGCAGCTCCACGCCTCGCCCGACGACGTCTTTCCGCTCGAAGGGCTGCTCGGCCTCGCCGATACCAGGCAGCTCATCATCGCCGAGCGGCCCGACCTCATCTACACGCCGTATAATCCACGCTTTCCCGAGCGCATCCGCGATTTCGGCGGCGACTGCTTCGCGGCGATCCGCCAGAAGGACATCATCGTCCACCACCCCTATGAGAGCTTCGACGTGGTGGTGCAGTTCGTGCGCCAGGCGGCGCGCGACCCGGCGGTGGTGGCGATCAAGCAGACGCTCTACCGCACCAGCCATGACAGCCCGGTGGTGCGCGCGCTCATCGAGGCCGCCGAGGCCGGCAAATCGGTCACCGCGCTGATCGAGCTCAAGGCGCGCTTCGACGAGGAGGCCAATATCCGCTGGGCGCGCGATCTCGAACGCGCCGGCGTGCAGGTCGTCTATGGCTTTCTCGAGCTCAAGACCCACGCCAAGGTGTCGCTGGTGGTGCGGCGCGAGGCCGGCGCGCTGCGCTCCTATGTCCATTACGGCACCGGCAACTACCATCCCTACACGGCAAAGGTCTACACCGACCTGTCCTTCTTCACCGTGGATCCCGCGCTGTGCCGCGACGCGCAGCGGCTGTTCAATTACATGACCGGCTACGCCACGCCGGTGACGCTGGAGAAGGTCGCGGTGGCGCCGATCAATTTGCGTTCACGGCTCGTCGAGCTGATCGAGGCGGAGATCGCGCATGCGCGCGCCGGCCGCCTGGCGCAGATCTGGGCCAAGATGAACGCGCTGGTCGATCCCGCCACCATCGACCTGCTCTACCGCGCCTCGCAAGAGGGGGTGCAGATCGACCTGGTGGTGCGCGGCATCTGCTGCCTGCGGCCGGGCGTTCCGGGCCTGTCCGACAACATCCGCGTCAAGAGCATCATCGGCCGCTTCCTCGAGCATGGCCGCATTGTCTGCTTCGGCAACGGCCACAGGCTGCCCTCGCCGTCGGCGAAGGTGTATATCTCCTCGGCGGACTGGATGCCGCGCAATTTCGATTGGCGGGTCGAGTCACTGGTGCCGATCGAGAATGAGACCGTGCATCGCCAAGTGCTGGACGAGATCATGGGCGCCAACCTGCGCGACCAGGCGCTGAGCTGGCGGCTCGATGCGGAGGGCGAGTATGTGCGCGAAAGCAATGACCCCGACGCCTTCAGCGCGCACACCTATTTCATGACCAATCCGAGCCTGTCGGGCCGAGGCAGCGCGCTCGATCGCACGCGCGCCGGCCCGCGCCTCGTCACGGAGAAGACCGAGCCCTAGGCATGCCGCGGCGTCGGGCGCGGAGCAGCAACGGATCGGCGCGGCGCGGCTCCGTCGCGGTGATCGACATCGGCTCGAACTCGCTGCGCCTCGTCATCTATGACGGCGTGCGGCGCTCGCCGCGCGCGCTGTTCAACGAGAAGGTCATGTGCGGCCTCGGCCGCAACCTCGAGGCCACCGGGCGGCTCGATCCCGACGGCGTGGCGCTGGCGCGCGCCAATCTGCAGCGCTTCGTCACCCTGGCGCGCGACATCGCGGTGAGGCGGCTCGACGTCCTCGCGACGGCGGCGGTGCGCGATGCCAGCGATGGGCGCGCCTTCGTCGCCGAGATCGAGCGGCGCCATCGCCTTAAAGTGCAGATCCTCAGCGGCGAGCAGGAGGGACGGCTCTCCGCCTACGGCGTGCTTGCCGGCATTCCCGACGCCGGCGGCATCGTCGGCGATCTCGGCGGCGGCAGCGC
>DASWFH010000423.1:0-2699 GCA_036394355.1 Allostellaceae bacterium
CGCCGCGGCGCAGAGCGCGGTGCGCCGGCTCCTGCCCGATTTCACCGCCGAGGAGATGGCCGGCTTCATCGCCAAGGGCTATCCCTCCTACTGGCTCTCTTTCGATACCGGCACGCATGCGCGCCACGCGCGGCTGACGCGCGAGGCGGAGCGCAGCGGCGCGCCGCTCACTGTCGACACGCGCGTCGATCTTCGCCGCTCCGTCACCGAAGTCACGCTCTACACTGCCGACCACGCCGGTCTGTTCTCGCGCATCGCCGGCGCGCTGGCGCTAGCCGGTGCCAACATCGTCGACGCCAAGATCCTTACGCTTTCGAACGGCATGGCGCTCGACACCTTCTGGGTGCAGGACCAGAGCGGCGGCGCCTCCGACCGGCCGGACAAGCTGGCCAAGCTCGCCGTGCTGTTCGAGAATGTGCTGTCGGGCAAGATCAAGCCGCACATAGAGCTGGCAGCACCCGAGGCGATCCCGAGCCGCACCCGCGTCTTCGTCGTGCCGCCGCGCGTGCTCATCGACAACAAGGCGAGCCAGACCCACACCGTGATCGAGGTCAACGGCCGCGACCGACCCGGCCTGCTGTTCGAGCTGACGCGGGTGCTGACCACGCTAAACCTGCAGATCTCGAGCGCCAAGATCTCGACCTATGGCGAGAAGGTGGTCGATGTCTTCTATGTGAAGGATCTGTTCGGCCACAAGGTCGAGCACGAGCGCAAGCTCAGGGATATCCGCGAGCGCCTCGCCGGCGTGTTCGGCGACGCGGCCGACAGCACGCGGCCGCCCTCGCCCAGCGGACGGCGCGCACGCGCCAAGCAGGTCGCGGCCCAGTAGCCGAGCGACCCCGCGTCGGCGGACCGGCCAGCAGACCATGTCGGAAGTTATTCGCGCAGATCTTCGAAGAACTCGCGCACGCGGGCGAAGAAACCTTCGCTCTCCGGGCTGGTGCGGTGGCCGTCGCCTTCCTTCTCGAACTCGCGCAGCAATTCCTGCTGCCGCTTGGTGAGGTTGACGGGAGTCTCGACCACCACCTGCACGTACATGTCGCCGCGCGAGGGCGAGCGCAGCACCGACATGCCCTTGCTCTTGAGGCGGAACTGGTGCCCGCTCTGCGTACCCGAGGGCACGTTGACCCGGCTACGGCCGCCATCGATGGTCGGCACCTCGACCGTGCCGCCGAGCGCCGCCGTCGGCATCGCGATGGGCACCCGGCAATGGATGTTGGCGCCGTCGCGCTGAAAGATGCGATGCGGCTTCAACGCGAGAAAGATGTAGAGATCACCGGGAGCGCCGCCGCGCACGCCGGCCTCGCCCTCGCCCGCCAAACGGATACGCGTGCCGTCCTCGACGCCGGCGGGAATGTTGACGGCGAGCGTCTTCTCCTTGCGCGAGCGGCCCTGGCCGCCGCATTGCCGGCACGGGTTCTCGACGACACGGCCGGCGCCATGGCAGGAGGGGCAGGTGCGCTCGACCGTGAAGAACCCTTGCTGCGCCCGCACGCGGCCGGCACCGTAGCAGGTCGGGCAGTTGACCGGACGCGAGCCCGAGGCCGCGCCGCTCCCGGCACAGACCTCGCAGATCGCCAATGTGGGCACGCGCACCGTCGTCTGCTTGCCCCTGAAGGCCTCCTCGAGCGTGACTTCGAGGTTGTAGCGGAGATCGTTGCCGCGGGTGTTGGCGCCCTGCCCGCGCCGGCCGCCCATGAACTCGCCGAACATCTCGTCGAAGATGTCGGCGAAGCCGGCGGCAAAGCCGAAATCACCGGCGCCCGGGGCGCCGCGCCCGCCATTCTCGAAGGCGGCGTGGCCGAAGCGGTCATAGGCGGCGCGCTTCTGCTCGTCCTTCAGGACGTCATAGGCCTCGTTGACGTCCTTGAAGGTCTGCTCGGCCTTCTTGTTCCCGGGATTGCGGTCGGGATGGTACTGCATGGCCATCTTGCGATAGGCCTTCTTGATTTCGTCGGCGGCAGCATTGCGCTGGACGCCGAGAAGCTCATAAAAGTCCTTCTTGGCCATCGCCTGCTACTCTCGACCCTTCACCTACACCGTCCCCTCGACAGGCGAACCGCCCCGGCGATGCCGGGGCGGGTCTTGCTCCTGCGGCCGGCCTTTAGGCCGAGCCACGCTTCTTTTGCTCGTCGACCTCCTCGAAATCGGCGTCGACGACCTTCTCGCCTGCGGCCCCTCCGCCAGGCTGGCCACCCCCTGAGGCACCGCCCGTCGGCCCGCCCTGCGGACCGCCGGCGGCTTGCGACTTGTACATGGCTTCGCCGATGCGCATCGACACCTGCGCCAGCGCCTGCGTCTTGCTGCGGATGCGCTCGACGTCGTTGCTCTCGATCGCCGACTTGACCTCGCGGATCGCCGCTTCCACCGTCTCGCGCTCGCCTTGCGGCACCTTGTCGCCCGCCTCCTTCAGCGTGCGTTCGGTGGTGTGCACCAGTGCCTCGGCCTGGTTCTTGGCCTCGACCTGCTCGCGCTTCTTCTTGTCCTCCTCGGCATGCGCCTCGGCGTCCTTGACCATCTTCTCGATGTCGGTGTCGTTGAGGCCGCCAGAGGCCTGGATGCGGATCTGCTGCTCCTTGCCGGTGGCCTTGTCCTTGGCCGAGACGTTGACGATGCCGTTGGCGTCGATGTCGAAGGTGACCTCGATCTGCGGCACGCCGCGCGGCGCCGAGGGGATGCCGACCAGGTCGAACTGACCC
>DASWFH010000424.1:0-6486 GCA_036394355.1 Allostellaceae bacterium
CTAGTCCCCGCCGGCAGCGGCCGCCAGGCGCGGCTCCTGGGCGTCGCCGACGCTGGCGGCGAGGGCGTAACGCTCGCGGTCGATCTCGCTACTGCTGCGCAGGCCGATACGCGCCAGCAGCACCAGCGGCGGGCACCACCCTTGGATCATGTGTTGCGCGAGCGTGGCGAAGGCAAAGGCCGGCAGTAAGACAAAGGCGCTGTTGACGGTGAGGCTCAAGACGGCGCCGATAAAGCCGACCGCCGCGGCACCGAACTGCAGCGCCCGCTCCTGGTCCCATTCGCGGTCGAGTTGACGCAGCCGCGCTGTCGTCGATGACACGGTTGCGGCGGCGCCGGAGTCGCTTCGGATGCTAACGGCAGGGGCTTGCAGCACGTCTGGTTCTCCAGGAGGCTTGCGAGCCAGAGTTCTACGGCCGCGAGCCCTGACGACGGGTTAATGGCTGGCGAATTTGCCCCCGGGCTGGCGTCGCGCCGGGCGCTGACGGTAAGCTGGCGCTGGCAACGAAAAATCACGGGAGGGGAAGATGGCGAAAATGCGGGCAATGCCGGCGGCGCGGCTCGTCGCCGGAGTGGTGGCGCTCCTGCTGCTGGCGGGGACGGCGCTTGCCAAGGACGCGCTCCCGCATGTCAAGGTCGCCATCGGCGGCGCCAACTGCCTCTGCTACCTGCCGACCGTGCTGGCGCAACAGCTCGGCGCCTACGAGCGGGCGGGCGTCGAGGTCGAGCTGATCAATTTCAAAGGCGGCTCGACCGCGCTGACCGCGGTGCTCGGCGGCAGTGCCGACGTGGTGTCGGGGTTCTACGACCATTGCGTCAATCTTGCCGCCAAGAACAAGTCGCTCCAGGCCTTCGTCACTTATGACCGGCTGCCCGGCTTCGTGCTGGCGGTGGCGCCCAAGGAGACGGCCAATATCAAATCCGTGAAGGATCTTGCCGGCAAGAAAGTCGGCGTGACCGCGCCCGGCTCCTCGACCGACTTCTTCGTCAAATACCTGCTGGCCAAGAACGGCGTCGATCCCGCCAGGGCGCCGGTGATCGGCATCGGCGCCGACGCCACCGCCGTCGCGGCAATGGAGCAGGGGCAGGTCGATGCGGGTGTCCTGCTCGATCCCGTGATCAGCCTGCTGCAAAGCCGCTACAAGGATCTGCGCATCCTCTCGGACACGCGCACGGTTGCCGACACCGTCGCCGTGTTCGGCGGCGAGTATCCTGCCGGTTCGCTCTATGCGCCCAGCGAGTGGATCGGCAAGCATGCATCGGAGGTGCAGGCGCTCACCGATGCGATCGTCGCGACGCTCAACTGGATCCACGGCCACAGCCCCGAGGACATCATGGCCAAGATGCCCGACGAGCTGATCGGGCCCGATCGGCAGCTCTATCTCGCCGCCCTCAAGAACACGATCCCGATGTACTCGAAGACCGGCAAGATGGATCCCAGGGGTGCCGAGGCTGTGCTCGCGGTCTTCAGCCTGTCGTTGCCCGAAGTTGCCAACGCGCATGTCGACGTGTCCAAGACCTACACTAACACCTTCGCCGAGAAGGCGGACGCCAAGCTCGGCGTGACGCAATAGCGGTGACGCAGAGAGCGGCGGCGAGGATGGCGGCGCCGGCGCCCGCCATTGCCTTCGACGGCGTGACCGTGCGCTTCGCCACACCGGCGCGCGGCGTGCACGTCGTGACGAGCGACATCTCGCTCGCGATAGAGGAGGGCCGGTTTGTCGCCATCGTCGGGCCGTCGGGCTGCGGCAAGTCGACCCTGCTCAACGTCGCCGCCGGGCTGCTGACCGCGCCCGAAGGCCATGTCGACGTGTTCGGCCAAAGGCTACGCGGCATCAATCGCCACGCCGCCTATCTGTTTCAGCAGGATGCGCTGCTGCCGTGGCGCACGGTCCTCGACAATGTGCGGCTCGGCCTCGACTTCCGCGGCGTGGCGGCGCGCGAGGCCACGGCACAGGCGCGCGCCTTCATCGCGCGGGTCGGGCTCGCCGGCTTCGAGGACCGGTTCCCGCATCAGCTCTCGGGCGGCATGCGCAAGCGGGTTGCCATCGCGCAGAGCTGGATCGTCGGCCCGCGTATCCTGCTGATGGACGAGCCCTTCGGCTCGCTTGATGTGCAGACGCGGCAGAACATGGAGAACGAGCTCCTCGAGCTGTGGCAGGAGAGCCGCAAGACCGTGCTTTTCATCACGCATGACCTCGAGGAGGCGATCGCGCTCGCCGACCGCGTCGTCGTCCTCACCGCCGGCCCGGCGCGGGTGAAGGGGATCTATGACGTCGCCCTGCCGCGGCCGCGCGACGTGGTCGAGATCCGTCTCAATCCCGAATTCACGGCCCTCTATCGCCAGATCTGGGCCGATCTGCGCGATGAGGTGAAGCGCTCCTATCGCGCCGGTGCCGCGTGAGCGGGCAATCGATCACCGAAACGGGCCGCGGCGTCGCGATCGCGACGGAGCACGGCCGGCTGCCGCGCCGCCGCGTGGTGCTCCTGCTGCAGCTCGGCGTCTTCGTGCTGGTCGTCGGCACCTGGCAGGTGCTCGCGGCGACGGAGCTCATCGATCCGTTCTTCTACAGCCGGCCTTCGGCCATCGCCGCCAAGATCTGGGAATGGCTCAGCAGCGGCTATATCTGGCCGCACCTCGCCGTGACGCTGATCGAGGCACTGCTCGCCTTCGTGATCGGCAGCGCGCTCGGCATTGCCGCCGGGCTCGCGCTCGCGCGTATCGAGCTCCTCGCCGCTATCTTCGACCCCTATATCCGCATCCTCAACGCGCTGCCGCGCGTCATCCTCGCGCCGATCTTCATTCTCTGGTTCGGCCTCGACATCGCGTCCAAGGTGGCGCTCGGCGTCACGCTCGTCTTCTTCGTCGTGTTCTTCAACACCTTCCAGGGCATCCGCGAGGTCGATCCCGTGGTGCGCGACAACGCCCGCATGCTGCAGGCGACCGACCGCCAGATGCTGCGCCACGTCTATCTGCCCTCAGCCATGGCCTGGATCTTTTCCAGCCTGCACACCAGCATCGGCTTCGCGCTGGTCGGCGCGGTGGTCGGCGAGTATATCGGCGCCTCCCGCGGCATCGGCTACGTCGTGGCGCAGGCGCAAGGCGTGTTCGACACGACCGGGGTCTTTGCCGGCCTGATCCTCACCTCAGCCGTCGTGCTGTGCATCGACCTCGCCATCAACCGGCTCGAGCGCTACCTGCTGCGCTGGCGGCCGGGCGGCTGAGCGCTCACGGGGCGCGGTAGGGCGCGGCCGCGCCGAGCCGGCGATAGACCGGACGCAGCGCCGCCGGCAGCACATAGATCGGCAGCTGCACCGCTGCGAAGAACAGCATCAGCTCCGGCGTCGCGGCGCTGCCGAGATTGGCCCACACCACCGCCATGTTGTTGTTGCCGGCGATCAGGCCGACGGTGAGCGCGGCAATCCGCGGCAGCCAGCCGAAGGCAAGGAAGCCGAGCGCCTGCAGCAGCAGGCTGGCGAAAAGCGCGCAGAGCGCGTAGCCGAGCACCTGCTGCGGCCGCGCCACGATCAGGTCACGCACACCGTCCATGATGGCGATGGCGAAGAGGATGAGGACCAGCATACTGAGCCCGCTCAGCTCGACGGCATGGCGGCGCAGTCGCTCGGCGCCGGCGAAGTGTCGCAGCGTTGCCGCCACGAGCGCGGCGCCGCCGATGAAAAGCACGAGGTTGCGCATCAGCGGCAGGATGCCGATGCCGAGTTCCAGGCCGATCAGCCCCAGCACCAGCGGGGGCAGGGTGAACGGCATCAGGAAGGTGCCGGCCACCATGACGAGGAGCGCGAGCGCGCCGTCAAGGCCGAGGAGCAGGGCGATCGCCGGCACGGAGATAAGCGGCGGCGATGCCGCCCACAACACCAGCGCCTGCGCCAGCGGCGCCGGCAAGTCCGCCACACGCGCTGCCAGCGCCGTGATGACCGGGCTCACCAGCAGCGTCCAGGCGAGGATGAGCGCCAACAGGCCCGGCCGGCGCGCGTGGCGGGCAAGCCCCTGCCAATCGATGCTGAGGAAGGTGGCGGTGGTGAGCACGAAGATGAAGCCCGCCAGCATCGGCCGCAGCAGCGCCGCCAGCGCTGGGAGCAGCAAGCCGATGAACAGGCCGCCAGCGAGGAGCCAGGTGCCGTGCCGGCCGAGGAAGGCGAAGGGGCGGAGGAACAAGGCTGCTCAGCCGCCGGACTTGCGGCCGATGCCGATGATGCGTCCCGCCTTCTCGGGCCGAGGCATGATCCTGTGCTCGGCCGCCATCGCCTCGAGCCGGCGCATGGTTTCCGGATGCCAGGGCGCGGAACGGTGGCTCTCATAGTCGATGTGAGCCATGATCAGCTCGTTCGTCGCTGCCAGCCAACTCTCGGCGCCGTGATACATGGCGTGGAAGAAGTGAAGCCGCTTCTGATCGTGGTCGAGGATCTGCGTGGTGATCCGCAGCGGATCTTCCGCGTGAACCTCGCGGTCATAGGTGACGTGGGCCTCGAGGACGAACACCATGCCCAGCCGGTGCTCGACGTAATTCCAACCGACGCCGAGTTGATCGCAGAGCGTGTCGGTGGCGTGATCGAAGGCGATCACGTAGTACCCGACATTCATGTGCCCATTGGCGTCGATCCATTCGGGCCGGACTTTGGCCCGGTGTCGATCGAGGGGCGCGGAGAGATCCAGCTCCGGCAACGCGTAGGGGAAGCTCATGGCGCGCACGCAGAGGCTCGCGCGTCTGGTGCTGCACCCAACAGCGCCGGGCGCCGCGCGAAATCGAAAAAGCACCGGGGCAAAAGATGCGCCATGCGGTTGGATCTCCGAAGCTGCGCGCCGCATACCCGCAAGATGCGCTGCCGCGCCCGATCCCGCGCTCTACCACGCGAAGCACGACGGCCGCAACCGCGCCACCCTCCGAGGCCGAGGTGGAGAAGTTGTCCACTGCCGGTCGCCGAGCGGCGCTAGGGGAAGAGCGGCAGCCAGCCGGTCCAGGCGAGCCAGAACACGGCGAAGCCCATCGACAGCAGCGTGATCGGGATGCCCGCGCGGGCGTATTCGGCGAACCCGACATGCACGCCGAAGGTGGCGGCCCGCTCGACCACGAGGATGTTGGCCAGGCTGCCGATGAGCAGCAGGTTGCCCGACAGCGACGACAGCAGCGCCAGCGCGTAAAGCGGGCCCTGCGGCGGGCTCGGCCAGCTCTGCAGCAGCAGCACCACCCACGGCACGTTGCCGATGGTGTTGCTCATCACCAGCGACAGCGGCGTCAGGATGGCGAGGCTGTCGGGGAGCAGTCCCACCTCCTGCAGCCCCGAGACGATACGCCAGGGAATGCCGGTGTCGGCGAGCGCTCCGGTGATGGCGAAGAGGCAGACGAACAGCAGCAGCAGCGGCCAGTCGACCGCGGCGATCATGGTGCGGCTGGTGAATTTCCGGTTGGCGAGGAGGAGCGCGGCGATGACGAGCCCGCCGATCTCGCGCGGCACCGAGGTGGTGAAGAGGATGAGCAGCGCCGCCAGCGCGGCGAGGCCCTTGATCGTCTGGTTGCGATCGTGCGGGTGACGCGGCACAGCCGGAACCGCGCGCGTCACCGCCAGCACCGTGCCCTCGATGCGGTCGTGCCACAGCAGCCAGATGATGCCGAAGACGCAGCCGAGGCTGACGATCGCCGGCACGGCACAGGCGAGCAGGAAGGTGTGGAAGCTGAGGTTGCCGATCTGGCCGATGAAGATGTTGTGCGGGTTGCCGATCAGCGTTGCCGCCGAGCCGGCATTGGTGGCGCAGATCAGCGCGATGACGAACGGGCGCGGATCGAGGCTGCGCGCCCGCGCGCCGGCGACCAGCAGCGGCGTCAGGGCGATCACCAGGATGTCGTTGGCGAGGAGCGCCGCGAGCCCGCCGCACACCGCCACGGTCACCGCCAGGAGCCGCGCCGGCCCGCCGCGCCGGCTCGTCACCCAATCGGCGCAGACGTCGTAGAAGCCCGACTCCACGAACTGCGCCGAGATGATCATCAGTGCGAACAGCAGCACCAGGGTCGAGGTGTCGATGGTGCCGCCGAGGTCGTCGAGGGTGACGGCGTCCGTCGCCAGCAGCGCCACCACGCCGAGGAGGGCGATGCCGGTGCGGTCGACCTGCAGCCATGGCAAGCGCCCGGCCGCCATGCCGACATAAGCCAGAAAGAAGATCGTTAGGATGATGGCGGCGTGCATGGCGGGGCTGTAAGGCGCGCCATCATAAGGGAATTCCGCGTATGCTCCACCGTTTTCCGCCGCCCGCGGCCCTCGCGCGGCAGGGCCGGCGTGCTATATAGCGGGCGATGGCCGAGCCCGATCGTCCCGCGATTCCCGAGACTGCCGCGCCGCCTTATCTCGCCGGCCTCAACGCGGCGCAGCGGCGCGCCGTCGAGGCGGTGGAGGGCCCGGTGCTGGTGCTGGCCGGCGCCGGCACCGGCAAGACCCGGGTGCTGACGACGCGGCTGGCGCACATCCTGGCGAC
>DASWFH010000425.1:0-4293 GCA_036394355.1 Allostellaceae bacterium
TCATTGGCTGGCCATGTTGTCGGCGCCGAGCGTGTAGAGGTCGTAGTCGCCGTTCTGCCCGGGAAAGCGGTACTGGTAGGGACGTCCCCACGGATCGTTCGGGACGACCGTCGCCTTGAGATAGGGGCCGTGCCAGGATTGTAGGCCGCCGGGGTTGGCGACCAGCGCCGGCAGCCCTTCCTGCTGCGTCGGATAGCGGCCGACATCGAGCAGGAACAGGTCGAGCGCGGTCGACATGGACTTCATCTCGATGCGCGCCGTGTCGCTCTTCGCCTTGCCGAGATATTTCAGCACCTGCGGCGTTGCCACGGCCACCAGCAGGCCGAGGATCGCCAGCACCACTAGAAGCTCAACCAGCGTGAAGCCGGATTGGGACGACCGCTCGCTCTCTCTCACTCTCGACCGCAAAGGACATCTCCTCACATGGCCAGATCGTAGACGCTCAGCACCGCCGTCAGGATGGAGCCGATCACCGCGGCGACGATCAGGCCGAGCCCGACGGTGAGCGCCGGGCCGAGCAGCGCCAGCATGCGGTCGATGCTGCGCCGGGTCTCGCCCTCGAAGATCTCGGCGACCTTGAACAGCATCTCGTCCTGGCGCCCGCTTTCTTCGCCGACGCGCACCAGATGGACGACCAGCGGCGGGAACACTTTCGTCTGCGCCAGCGGCTCGGCCAGGCCCTTGCCCGTCTTCACGCGATCGATCACCGTCGCGACGGCGTTGGAAAAGACGCTGTTGCGGATGGTTTCGCGGGTGATCGCCAGCGCGCTCAGCAGCGACACGCCGTTCTTCAGCAGCGTGGCGAGCGTGCGGCTGAAGCGGACGACCTCGACCTTGGCGATGAGCCCGCCGATGCCGGGAATCTTGAGCAGGCGCGCTTCCCAGCGCTGCCGGCTCGCCGGCTTCTTGAACTGCCGCTGCACCATCCAGGCGAGCAGCAACGGCGCGGCGACGCACAGCCACCAATAGGCTTGCAGGAAGTCGGAGGCGGCCATCAGGCTGCGCGCGGGCAGCGGCAGCGCATCGCCGGCCTGCTCGAAGATCGGCCGGAAGCGCGGCACGACGAAGACGAACAGGATGCCGATCGAGAGGAGGCAGGTGACCGCGACGACCAGCGGGTAGATCAAGGCGGAGATGATGTGCTCCTTGGTCGCCTGGGTGCGCTCGAGGAATTCGGCGAGGCGGTCGAGCACCGTCTCGAGGCTCGCCCCCGCTTCGCCGGCGCGGATCATGCTGACGTAGAAGCCGGGAAAGACGCCGGGCTGCTCGGACATGGCGTCCGACAGCGTCGCGCCGCCGCTGATGCGCTCGAGCAGGAGCCGCAGGCATTCCTTCTCGCGCTCCTTGGTCGCGAGCTCGCGCAGGATGCCCAGCGCCTCGTCGAGCGCCAGCCCGGCGTGGAGCAGCGTCGCCAGCTGACCGGTGAGCAGCGCCAGCGTGCGCGACGGCATGCGCCGCGCGCGGAACATCCAGGAGAGATCGATGCCGGCGAGCGGCGAGGCGACCACCTCGTCGATGCGGATCGGCACGTGGCCCGACGCGTGCAGGCGATCGATGACCACCGATTTGGTCGCCGCTTCCATGCGGCCTTCGATGGTCTCGGACGACGCCTCGACGGCGATGTAGCGAAATTGCGGCATGCCCAGAACCTAAACGTCGCGCGTGACGCGCAACACCTCTTCGACCGTGGTCGTGCCCGCGAGCGCCTTGAGCAACCCGTCGTGATACATGGTGCGCATGCCTTCCTCGACGGCGACGCGGTGGATCTCGCGCGCCTCGGCGTGGTTGAGCACCAGCCGGCGGATCGCATCGGAGAGCGCGAGGACCTCGATCACCGCCATCTGGCCGCGATAGCCGCTGCCGTGGCACTGCTCGCAGCCGACGGTGTCATAAAGCGTCGGCTCGCGCCCGTTCATCAGCGGCGCCAGCCCCAGGCGCTGGACCATCTCCGGCAGCAGCGCGCGCGGCTTGCGGCAGGCCTCGCACAGCCGCCGCACCAGGCGCTGCGCCATGACGCCGTTGACGGTGGATGTCACGAGATAGTCGTCGATCTTCATGTCGAGCAGGCGGTTGATCGAACTCGACGCGTTGTTGGTGTGCAGCGTCGAGAGCACGAGATGGCCGGTGAGCGCCGCCTGGATGGCGATCTGCGCCGTCTCGAAATCGCGCATCTCGCCGATCATGATGACGTCGGGATTGTGCCGCAGCAGGGTGCGCAGGATTTCCGCGAAGGTGAGCTTGATCTGCGGCTTGACCTGGACCTGGTTGACGCCGTCGAGCTGGTATTCGATCGGATCCTCGACGGTGAAGATCTTCTTCTCCGGCGTGTTGAGGCGCAGCAGGCTGGTGTAGAGCGTCGTCGTCTTGCCGCTGCCGGTGGGGCCGGTGACGAGGAGGATGCCCTGCGGCTGGTCAAGCAGATCGAGATAGCGCTTGAGCGTGTCGGGCTCGAAGCCCAGCGTGGTGAAATCCTCGACCAGGCTCGAGCGGTCGAGGATGCGCATGGTCACGCCCTCGCCGTGCAAGGTCGGGACGGTGGCGACGCGCAGATCGTAGTCGCGGCCGCGGATGGCGATGCGGATGCGCCCATCCTGCGGCAGCCGGCGCTCCGCGATGTTGAGCTTCGCCATGATCTTGATGCGCGAGACGATGGCGGCGCGCAGGCGCACGGGCGGCGTCGCGCCCTCGCGCAGCACCCCGTCGACACGGTAGCGCACCGCCAGGCGGTTCTGGAACGGCTCGATATGGATGTCGGAGGAACGGCTCTCGACCGCCCGCGCGATCAGCAGGTTGACGAGACGGATGACCGGCTCCTCGCTGGCGAGGTCGCGCAGCCGGTCGATGTCCTCGTCCGGGCCGGCATCCTCCGCGTTCTCGATCTCGTCGACGATCTGCCCGAGCGAGCCCTTCTCGCCGCCATAGAGGCGCTCATGGGCGAGCTCGACGTCGGACGGCGTGGCGATGCGGATCTCGACCGGCTTTCCGGCGAGCAGCGAGAGCGAGCGCACCGGGTAATCGTTGAGCGGGTCGGCGACGGCGATCACCAGGTGCTCGGGCGTCTCCCGCAAGGGCAGGACTTGCGCCTGCCGCAGGAATTTCGGGCTGGCGCTCTCGAGGACCGGCTCGTCGGGGTAGTCGCCGGCGGTCGCCAGCGGCAGGCCGAGCTCGCCCGCGATCGCCTCGGCGACGTGCTTCTCATGGACCAGGCCGAGCCTGGTCAGGATGCGCTCGAGCCGCTCCTCGCTGCCGGCGCGCAGGCGCAGCGCTCGTTCCGCCGACGCCTCGTCGAGGCGCCCGGCGGCGATCAGCCGCGCGGCCAAGGACCGTTCAAACGCCACGCGATCTTGTTGCACTGCGGCCAAACTCCCGGCGATGGCCGGTTGCACCCGAGATGCTCCAGCCGCACTTTCCGGCCACGTGCAAACCGGCCGCGCTCAAAAGCCGAGCGGGCCATAAAGCCAGACGAGCCATGTTCCCAGGCACAGAAATGCGCCGAACGGGACACGATCGACCAGCGAAATGCTACTGCCGCGCTTATAGCGAAGCAAGGTGCTCGCGAGAGCCGCGACAGAAGCGACCAGGAGGACGCTCGCCAGCCCCTCCCAGGACACCCAGGCGCCCGCCGCGGCGAGCAGCTTGGCGTCGCCGAGGCCGATGCCTTCGCGCCGCCGCAGCAGCCAATAGGCCTGGCGCAAGGCGACGAGGAAGGCAAAGCCCAGGGCGGCGGCGAGGGCGTGGGGAACCAGCGATGCCGGCTCCGCCCCCGCCCATAGCAGGAGGCCCCCGGCCAGCAGCGGCAGGGTCAGGAAATCCGGCAGCAGGAAGCAGCGCAGGTCGATCGCCGCCAGGGCCAGCAGCAGCCAGCCGAGGAGGCAGCTCGGCCACAGCAGCCAATCCACCGCAAGCCAGGCGGACCACAGCGCGATACCCAGCGCCGCCAGCTCGATCGCCGGATAGAAGGCGCCGATGCTTTGCCCGCAATGGCGGCAGCGGCCGCGCGTGGCGAGCCAGCTTGCCAGCGGGACGAGATCGGCAGGGCCGAGCCGCTGGCCGCAGCGGTCGCAGGCGGAACGGCCGACCAGGATCGATGGCGGCACCCGCGCCCGCGTCACCACCACGCCGAGGAAGCTGCCGACGAAAGGGGCGGCGATCACGGGCCAGAACCAGAAGGGAGGGAGCACGAAGATATCCTTCACGCGCGCAGCCTTAACGCCGCAACCCTTGCCGGACTCTGAGCGCGCAGCGCCGAGGCCGATCATAACTTGCCCGCGGGCGCGCCGAAGGTGCGCCACG